>SKPY01000404.1 GCA_007119305.1 Nitriliruptorales bacterium | reverse complement strand
TCGACCGCGCGCATGAACGCGTCGTCGACGCGGACGGAGTTGTTCGCGTTCTGGTACTGGATCGAGGCGTAGTCCTCGCCGTCGAGGTCCATGTCGAAGCCGGCTTCGCGCAGGGCCTTGACCTTGGCCTCCTCACGGGCCTTGCACCAGATGAACTCCTCGATGTCGGGGTGGTCGACGTCGAGGATGACCATCTTCGCCGCGCGACGGGTCTTCCCGCCCGAGTTGTGCGTGACGAGGTTGTGGACGAGGTACTCGTGCACATCCTCGACGGTCAGGTCACTCGTCGGGCCCCGCCCCGCGGACTCAACCGTCACGGGCACGTAGTAGAAGCGGCCCGTTGCAAACGGCAGCGCCCACTGCGTCTCGTGCTGGCTCAGGTCGCGGTGCTCGACCGCTGCTTCGAGCAGGCGGCTCTTGCGTTCCGACACGAACCCGACGAGCTTGGCGAAACGGCGGACGCCCTCACCCGCCACCACACGGACGGTCCAGACCGGTGCTTCCCCATAGGCGCTGCTGCGGTCGTCGATCCGCCCGATCGTGGACGGGATCCCGATGGAGAGGAGGAGGCGGTGCACAGCGCGCGCGAACTCCGCGCTGACGGTCGACATCCACGGGTAGTCGTTGCCGATGTGCCCGTCCGCCTCGAACAGGCCGGACAGGAACGCCGCGCGGACGGTCGCCGGGGATGACTTGATCAGCTCGGGCACGCGCAGGTCCGCGGCCGCCTGCTTCAGCAGCCCGTTCTCGCGCAGGAACCGGATGACCTGCGTGGAGCAGAACCGCACCGACGCCGACCGGTCGGGCTTGTCCGCGTGGCGGTCGGCGAACAGATGGAGGTCGTCACCGAGGACGGTGCGCGTGATGGCCCTGTAGCGATCTGCCAGCTCGGGATCGGCGTCACCGATCTGCACGGCGATGAAGTTGGCGGACCGGCTCTCGGTGACGGAGCCGTCGCCGAAGAACCAGCCGAGCCACAGGCCCATCGCCTCGTCGAGCACCGCGGGCATGGGCCGTGCGATCTCATTGTGGTGCCCGGACCCAACGGGGGTCAGCTGCTGGAGCGAGCCGTGACCGGTCGCGGACAGGTCGAGGACGAGGTGGTCGTCCTCGCGCAGGTCCTTCGCCTCGCGCCACCCCTCCCCGTCGGCGCCGCGCACCCAGAACCGGTGCTCCGGGGTGCACAGCACCTCGTCACCGAGGGCCGTGCGGACGCGGACGAGATCCCGCACGCCGTTGTCGTGGACCGCCTCGACGGTCTTGTACCCGTGGCGGGTGAGCACCCGCGTGCCCGCCACGACGTCAGCGATCCGACGCACGCCGGCGTCGGTGACGATCTCCGTGTCCTGGTGGAGGCACTTGATCGTGCCGGCGGAGGCGTCCGCGCCGCGCATGAAGCTCACCGGGCCGCTGGCCTCGCCGCCGCCCTTGAGCTTCTCCTTCGACGAGCGGATCTTCGACAGGTTCACGCCGGAGCCCGAGCCGCCCTTGAAGATCGTGCCCTCCTCGACATACCAGTTGAGGATCGAGCTCATCGTGTCCTCGACGGACAGGATGAAGCAGTTGTGCACGCGCAGGTTGCCGGACAGGTACTCGCCGCTCTCGGTCTGGATGTCGTAGACGTCCATCTCGCCGCGGTCTTCGATCCGGGCGATCGCGAGGGTCTTGAACGCTTGGCTGGGCTTGCCCTCGAGCGCGAGGCTCGCCTCGAGCTCGGCGGTCTTGTCGGGGCTGAGGAAGCCGATCTCGTCACCGAAGGCGACGCGGTCACCGAGCGTGGCAATCGACAGCGACCAGCAGCCGTGGCGGTCCGGGCGCGTGTCTTCGTTGAACGCCACCCGGCAGAAGATCCCGAAGCGCAGCAGCAACGCCTGGACGCCGCGGACGACCTCCTCGGAGATCATGTCGAGCCCGATCCGGGCGCTGCGCTCGCGCACCTGGACGTAGCCCTCGGCCTGGAAGACACTGCGCAGGTACGCCGCCACGACCGGCAGCGGAGCGGTGAACAGGTGCTCGGGCACCGTCGTGTCCACGCCACGGGTCCGCAGTCCCCAGCGCTCCACGAAGTCCGACAGGCCGTCGCCGTGGATACGGATGCGGCGGCAGTCGAGCGCACCGTCACGCGTCTCGACCCGACGTTCATGGCGGTGCGCGCCTGGGAGCACCTTGTCGATCGCGGCGAGAACCCAGTCGCGTTCGGCGTCGTTGACGGTCAGCGCCTCGATCGTCAACGCTCGGTGCGTGCCTTCGTCCTGACCGACGAAGCCGCCTGCCTGGAGCCAGCCGGCGAGGGCCGCCTCGGCCATGGCCGTGTCGGTGATCTCGCCAGCGCCGTGCGCGTACGTGCGCTGCCACTGGAGGCGGTCACCTGGCCGGAGGTCGCCCGCCTCGACGAACGCGCCCCGCCCGGAAGAGTCCGCAGCACACCAGACGAGGTGGTCGGGGGTCACATCGAGGTAGCTGCCGGCCTTCAGGTGGATGCGCAGCACCTGCTTGCGGCCGTTGTGCTTCGTCGCGATGACCTTCGTCACGCCGTGTGCGTCGTAGACCTTCGTGCCCACGGCGTCATCGGAGACGAGCTGGCCGATCGGCACGAGCCCTTCAGGGGTGCTCACCTTGGCGTCCCACGGCTGGCACGCTGAGCACTGCGGCGTCTCCTCGACGCCGACGTTGAACCACACCGGGGAGTTGAACGCGGCCTTCTGGTTGACGAGCAGGTGCTTGAGCTCGTGGTTGAAGACCTCGGCGGAGTCGTCGTCGGCGAAGTACCCGTCCGTGCGACCCCATCCGGTGATCGTGTCGGCGACCCGGTCGATCATGTGCTGCACGCTGCGCTCACGCTGCGGGGTGCCGAGCGTGCCGCGGAAGTACTTCTGGGCCACGATCGTCGTCGCGTTCGCCGACCAGGTGCTGGGGAACTCCACGTCGCGCTGCTCGAACGACGGCTCGCCGGTGCGCCAGTCGGTGACGACCGCGTCGCGCAGCTCCCACTCGAGCTCGTCGTAGGGGTGGACGCCCTCCGTGCTGAAGAAGCGTTCCAGCTTCAACGCGTGGCGGTTGCTGCCGGCCGGGACTGCCTGGAGGGCTGCGCGCGTGGTGACCATGGACTGCCTCGTTCCCCTGGGTTGTGGCGCCGGTGGAATTCCAGCGGTGTGATTGCTTAAGCGTGCCGCAGTCGGGAGCCGGGGTCAAGTACCTCGTTGTGATTCAACGCCCAAGATGCAGATACCCTTCCCGTGTGATACACAACATGTTGTGGTTAGTCCGCTGCAGGCTCGCGCGACCGTAGCACCGGGCAGCAGGCGCGGTCACGGGCCCTGGCGCGCCCTCGGCGGTGCTCGGCTGTGGATGCTCGCGCAGGCGTGCCCTGCCGGTGCGGGGTTGTCCACAGGCGTCTGGTGATCGCGCTGTGCACAGCCGCCAGCGCAGCGTGGACGGTGTGCCAGCAGCTGTGGACCCGCCCGTGGACCAGCCCCCGGCCTGTCCACACCCACAGCACGGCAAGAAATCCGCAGGGAGGAGGCGACGACGTGCGCTGTCCGTACTGTCTGGCCGACGATGACCGCGTCGTGGACTCCCGGGCCGCCGAGGGGGGCGCCGCGATCCGCCGGCGCCGGGCGTGCCGCGCGTGCGGCCAGCGCTTCTCGACCTACGAGCGCGCCGAGCGCGGGCCCCTGGCGGTGCGCAAGCGCAACGGGCGGGTCGAGCCCTTCGAGCATGCCAAGGTCCTCGCGGGCATCGAGAAGGCCACGAAGAACCTCGCCCTCGCCGAGGACACCCCCCGGCGTGCCGCCGCGGCCGTCGAGGCGCGCCTGCGCAGCCTGGGCACCCGCGAGGTCGCCAGCCACACGGTCGGCGCCGAGGTGCTCGCGGTCCTGCGCGACATCGACCCGGTCGCGTACATGCGCTTCGCCAGTGTCTACAAGGGGTTCACCAGCCCCGACGACTTCCGTCGCGAGCTCGCCGTGCTCGACAAGCAGCGCCCGCCGAAGCCGCCGACCTGACCGCGACGGGCCTGACCGCGACGGGCCTGACCCTCGCCATCCAGACCTGCGCCCGATGGGCCAGGCCGCGACCCCACACTCGGCGTGACGGACATCCCACAGAAAGGGGATGTACCGCCTAGTGCGGCGGTTCATGCTCGTGGGGGCTGGGTCGGGCTAGGATCCAGCCCGGCTCGTAGTCCATGCACGTCCATGCGCCACCGCCCCCGACCAAGGCCGCGTCCATGTCCGTCTGGACCATCCTCATCGTGTGGGTCATCGTCAGCTTCCTGGCCGCCGGGCTGTTCGGCCTCGGGGCGACGGTCGGCTACCGGCGCGGCACAGAGGACCGCCGGCTCGGCCGCCGCCGGGTCGCACACGAGCCCGACGTCGTCATCGACCGTTCCAGGGCCCCGGCGCGCAGCCGCCGCTGATGCCGGCCTACGGCAGGCGCACGACCGTGCCGGGCGGCACGCGCAGCGGGTCGAGCTCGTTCGCCGCCACCACCTGCGCCACGTAGACCGCGCGGTCCACGCCCGCCGGGGCATGCGGGCCGGCGAGATCCCACAGCGTGTCGCCCTCCCCCACGACGAGCACCTCCACCGCGGGGGCGCTAGCCCAGGCGGGCTCGGCGGCCCCCG
>SKPY01000388.1 GCA_007119305.1 Nitriliruptorales bacterium | reverse complement strand
CGGCCGGGGCCGGGTAGGCCGGTCGGGGGCGCGGCAGGCCGGCAGCGCACCTGCCCCGGGCAGGCCGGTCGGCCCGGCCGGACCGGGCCAAGCGGGCCTGTGGCGGCAGCCCTGGCGATGGTGTCATTGACCAACATCGAGCGAGGAGCCTTGCGATGCGTCGTGTCGTGATCCTGGGTGCGGGCGGGCGAGACTTCCACACCTTCAACGTGGTGTTCCGCGCTGACCCGAACACCGAGGTGGTGGCCTTCACCGCCACGCAGATCCCCGGGATCGACGACCGGGTCTACCCGGCCAGCCTCGCCGGTGGTCGCTACCCGTCCGGCATCCCCATCCGCCCCGAGGGCGAGCTCGAGACCCTGGTGGCCACCCACCACGTCGACGAGGTCGTCCACGCCTACTCCGATCTGGCGCACGCGGAGGTGATGCGCACGGCCAGCCGCGTCCTCGCGACCGGCGCTGACTTCCGCCTCGTCGGCCCGCGGGCATCGATGCTCACGAGCCGTCGTCCGGTGGTCGCCGTCTGCGCGGTGCGGACCGGCTGCGGCAAGAGCCAGACGAGCCGCCGGGTCACCGAGATCCTGCGTGCGGCGGGGCTCCGGGTCGTGCTCGTCCGCCACCCCATGCCGTACGGCGACCTCGAGGCGATGCGGGTGCAGCGCTTCGCCACCCTCGCCGACATCGACGCCGCGGGGCCGACGATCGAGGAGCGCGAGGAGTACGAGGCGCCGGTGGCCGCCGGCGTCGTGACCTACGCGGGTGTGGACTACGCCGCGATCCTCGCTCAGGCCGACGACGAGGCCGACGTCGTCGTGTGGGACGGCGGCAACAACGACTTCCCGTTCTTCGCCCCGGATGTGCTCATCACCGTCACGGATCCCCTGCGGGCCGGGCACGAGACCGCCTACCACCCCGGCGAGACGAACCTGCGGATGGCCGATGCCGTGCTCATCAACAAGGTCGACTCGGCGTCGCCGGAGGCGGTCGCGCGTGTCCGTGCGAGCGTCGCGGAGGTCAACCCGGGCGCCGCGGTGCTGGAGGCCGCATCCCCGGTGGTGCTCGAGCCGGGGCCGGACCTCGCGGGCGTGCGGGCGCTCGTCGTCGAGGACGGCCCGACGATCACCCACGGAGGCATGCCCTACGGTGCCGGCACCGTCGCCGCCCGCGCCGCTGGCGCCGAACCCGTGGACCCGCGACCGTGGGCGGTCGGGTCGATCGCCGAGACGTTCGCCGCCTACCCGTCGATCGGAGCGGTGCTGCCGGCGATGGGGTACTCCCCCGCCCAGCTGCGCGAGCTCGAGCAGACGATCGCCGCCGCCGACTGCGACGTGGTGATCGCGGGCACCCCGATGGACCTCGCCCGGCTCGTGGACGTGCCGCAGCCGATCCGCCGCGTGACCTACGCGCTCGCCGAGCGTGGCTCCCCGACGCTGTCCGACGTCCTCGCGCCGGTCATCACCCGCGTCGCGCCCGCGCTGGGCTGACGGGTGGGCATCACCCCGCGCGGCCGGCGTCGAGGCGGTCCGCGGCCAACAGCAGGCCGATCAGCGTCTTGGCGTCGGAGATCGCCCCTGTGCGCGCGAGGTCGACCGCTTCGGCGAGCGGCATGCGCAGGACGTCCATGTGCGCCTCCTCGCCCTCGGGGACGAAGTCCTCGGGCGCGGCGACGGAGCGCAGCCCCGTGGCGAGGTAGACCGTGGTCTGCTCGTCGGTCCACCCGGCTGAGTTGTGGAACGTCACGAGCGGGGCGAGGGTCTCGGCGGCGAGGCCGACCTCCTCCGCGAGCTCACGCTGCGCGGTCTCGTGGGGTTGCTCGCGATCGTCGTCGAGCTTGCCGGCGGGCACCTCCAGCACGGTCTCGCCGGCCGCGTGGCGGTAGTGGCGCAGGAGCGTCACCCGCCGGTCCTCGTCGACTGGGACGATCGCGACCGCGCTCGGGTGCTCGACGATCTCACGTTCGACGGTCGAGCCGTCCGGCAACCGCAGCGTGTCCATCCGGATCCGCGACAGGTCGCCTTGGAAGACCGTGCGGCTGTCGAGCGCCTCGTAGCCCACGCGGATCACACCGAGTAGTTCGGCTCGTTGCCGGGCCGCCACTTGATGGAGCAGCCCACGCTCGGCTTCTGCTCGGCCGGGACGGGGACGCCGTCGAGGACGGCATCGACAGCCGTCACCAGGTCTGCAGCGGTGACCGGCACGTCGTTGCCGGGCCGCGCATCGTCCATCTGGCCGCGGTAGACGAGACGGCGGTCGCCGTCGAAGACGAAGAAGTCGGGAGTGCACGCCGCGCTGAAGGCTTTGGCGACCTCCTGGGTCTCGTCGGCGAGCACCGGGAACGGGTACCCCTCAGCCGCCATGGACTCGGGGGTGTCGTCGGGGTAGGCGTCCCAGTCGTTGCTCACGATGCCGACGACGGGCACGTCACGGGCGGCGAGGTCGCGGCCGAGCGCCTTCAGGCCCTCCTTGACGTGCTGCACGTACGGGCAGTGCTTGCAGATGAAGGCGACCACGAGCGCGGGGCCCGGGAAGTCGTGCAGCGCGCGCACCGTGGCGTCGTGCACATCAGGCAGCTTCGCCTCGGGCAGCGCTGTGCCGAGCTCGAGCATTTGGGAGTTGACCGCCAATGCAACCTCCTTGTGGGGCGGGTCCGTACCGCAACCCTACCCGCGGCACAGCCGTCCACACGGGTTGCGACCGGCCTCACGGGCGCAGCGCGGCGTCCTCCACGATGAGGTCGGCGGGCTCGGGCAGGCGCCCGGCCTGGGCGAGCATCCGCTCGCGCGCTGCGCCGACGAAGTCCCGGAACAGCGGCTGCGGGCGGTTGGGCCGCGAGCGGAACTCCGGGTGGAACTGGGAGGCGACGAACCATGGATGCCCGGCGACCTCGATCATCTCGACGAGCCGTTCGTCAGGCGACAGCCCGCTCAGGACCATCCCTGCGGCGGTCAGCCGCTGGCGATAGCGGTTGTTCACCTCCCAGCGGTGCCGGTGCCGCTCGTACACGACCGGTTCGCCGTATGCGGCCGCTGCCCGCGTCCCCTCGGTGACCTTGCACGGGTAGACGCCCAGGCGCATCGTGCCGCCGAGGTCGCGCACGTCACGCTGGTCGGCCATGAGGTCGACGACCGGGTCCGGGGAGTCTGGGGCGAACTCGCTGGAGTTCGCCTCTGCGAGCCCCAGCACATGCCGTGCGAACTCGATCACGGCCACCTGCAGGCCGAGGCAGATCCCGAGGTAGGGGACGTGCCGCTCGCGTGCGTGGCGCGCGGCTGCCACCTTGCCTTCGATGCCCCGGACGCCGAAGCCGCCTGGGACGAGGATCCCGTGTGCGGCGTGCAGCGCCCGCTCCGTGGCCTCCGTCGACGTGAGGTCGTCGGCTGCCACCCAGCGGATCGTCACCGCGACCCCGTGGTGGATGCCGGCGTGGGTGAGCGCCTCGACGACGGACAGGTAGGCGTCCGGCAGGGACACGTACTTGCCGACGACGGCGATCTCGACCTCGTCGCGCGGGGCGAGGGCGCGTTCGACCAGCGCCGTCCAGTCCGCCAGATCCGGCTCCACGTGGGGATCCAGGCCCAGCCGGCGCACCACGAAGGTGTCGAGGCCCTCCGCGCGGAGCAGCAGCGGCACGGCGTAGAGCGACTCGGCATCGTGCGCGCTCACCACCCCCTCGATGTCGACATCCGACAGCATCGCGACCTTGCGCTTCAGCTCGGCGGGGATGGGGCGGTCGCTGCGGCACACGACCGCGTCCGGTTGCACACCGATCGAGCGGAGCTCACGGACCGAGTGCTGGGCCGGCTTGGTCTTCAGCTCCCCGGTCGGGGCGATGAACGGCACGAGCGCGCAGTGGACGTAGCAGATGTTCTCGCGGCCGACGTCATACCGCAGCTGGCGGATCGCCTCGAGGAACGGCAGGCCCTCGATGTCCCCGACCGTGCCGCCCACCTCGGTGATGACCACGTCGGCATCATCGCCGAGCGCGAGGATGCGATCCTTGATCTCGTCCGTGACATGCGGGATCACCTGCACGGTCTTGCCGAGGTAGTCGCCACGCCGCTCCTTGGCGATCACCTCCGAGTAGATCTGACCGGTCGAGACGCTCGAGACGCGGTGCAGGTTCTCGTCGATGAAGCGCTCGTAGTGGCCGAGGTCGAGATCGGTCTCGCCGCCGTCCTCGGTGACGAACACCTCGCCGTGCTCGAAGGGGTTCATCGTGCCGGGGTCGACGTTCACGTAGGGGTCGAGCTTCTGCATGGTCACCCGCAGCCCACGGGCCTTCAGCAGGCGACCGAGGGAGGCGGCGGTGATGCCCTTGCCGAGGGACGAGGAGACCCCACCCGTCACGAGAATGTGCTTGGCCACGCAGTACCTCCTGCGACCTGGATCGGGCAGCCCGGACACGCTGGGGACGGCGTGCGCAGCCTCGGCCAACGTAGCAGGCCGCCACGGTGCGCCTCAACAACCTGCGACCGGGGGCCTGCGCGCGCCGCCGGCGCGCGTGGGGTCACCAGGCGGTCAGTCGCTCAGGTCCGCGTCGGTGGCCTCGTCGAGGTCGACCGCCGGCGCGTTGGGGTCCACGGGCGCGGGTGCCGTCGCGGCCTTGACCTCCAGGTGGACGTGCGGCAGGCGCT
>SKPY01000372.1 GCA_007119305.1 Nitriliruptorales bacterium | reverse complement strand
GCCGCGTCCCGGGACAGCACGACGACAGGCCGTCGCCCGACCTCCGGCAGTTCGCACCACCACAGCTCGCCGCGGCCCGGGAGCGCCGTCACGACCGCCCGGCGGCCTCGCGGAACGACGCCAGGTCGCCCCACTCATCGGGCTCGTCCAGCGGGTGGCGGTCATACGCCTCGTACATGGCGTCGATCTCGGCCGCGCGATGGCGGGCGAGCAGCGCGCGCAGAGCCTCATCCAGCAACGCCGCATCAGTGCGGTGGGCGAGGAGATCGCGGGCCCGTGCGACCAAGTCCCCGTCGACCGTGGTGCTGACCCGTACCCGTCTCATGCCACGATTATGCCACAACTATGTGCGCATGCTCCCCCTTGACAAGAGAGCACGCTCGTGCGAACTTATTAGCACGACCGTGCTGTCTAACTGCGTCGCGGAAGGCGCGGAGAGCTGGAGCAGGCATGTCACACGAGGCGCACGTGCTCGAGCAGTACGACGACACGCCGTTCACCGCGTGGTTCGACCACTTCGCCGCCGGCCACATCCACCTCGGGTACTGGCCGCCGGGGCGCGAGGACCAGAGCTTCGCCGAGGCCGCGACCGCGTTGACGGCGTTGCTCATCGAGCGTCTCGGCGTGTTCGCGGGACAGCGTGTGCTGGACGTGGGCTGTGGAGTGCTCGCCGGCCCCGCCATCCAGCTGGCAGCAGCAACCGGCTGCGAGGTCGACGGGGTCACGCTCGAGCCGAACGCCAAGCGGCTGGTCCCGGAGCGGGCAGCGGCCGCGGGCGTGGCGGACAACGTGCGCGTCCACGTCGGCAACGCCAGCGCGCTGCCGTTCCCCGACGACAGCTTCGACGCGGCGTGGCTGGTCGAGATGCTCATCCACGTGCCCGACAAGAAGCCGGTGCTGCGCGAGGTGCACCGGGTCCTCCGCCCGGGCGCCCGCATCGTGATCGCCGACTACCCCGCTGGTGAGCGCTTCTCGCCGGGGCTGCGGTGGGTCACCGACAACTACTTCGTGCCGGCTAGCGCCGCCGAGCTGGAGCGCATGTTGGCGGAGGCGGGCTTCACCGCGGTCACCTGGGAGGACCACAACGACACCGTCGCCGTCCCCTCCTTCCAGCGGATGCTCGACCTTGCGCTCGCCCGGCCCGAGGAGACGAAAGCCGTCGTCGGCGAGGACACCTACGAGCTGTTCGCCGACCTCGTGCCCGACGGCAGCGCCGCGCACCGCGATCGAGCGCTGTCCTACGGCGTGTTCACCGCCCGCACCCCGTAGCCGCGCCAGGGCGACCCGCCCACAGGGCCGCGGGCCCCCGCAGCGCGCGGCGGACCCGACCCCTAAACGACCGAGACCCCCGCAGCGCGGGGCAGACCAACAGGAGGCAGAACATGATGCAGACGACCGTCGCCGTCACCCACGCAACGACAGCGGACGTGCCCGCGGTAGCCAGCGTGCTCGCCCGCGCCTTCCAGCACGACCCGGTGTTCTCCTGGAGCATCCCCGACGCCGACCGCCGGCGCGCGCGCCTGCCGGCGGTGTTCGCCGCCTTCACCGAGCTGTACCTGCCGTACGAGGAGACCTACCTCATCGAGGACGGGGCGGGCGCGGCCCTGTGGGCGCCGGCGGGCGTGGATCCCTTCCACGGCGAGGCCGGGGAGGCCTTCGGCCAGCGGATCGCCGAGCTCTTGCCTGCGCCCGACACCGAGCGCTTCCTCACCGTCGGGGACGTGTTCGGCGAGCACCACCCCGCCCAGCCCTGGGTGTACCTGCAGCTCATCGGGGTCGCGCCCGACCAACAGCGACGCGGGTTCGGCAGTGGGCTGCTGGCCCCGATGCTGGCGCGCTGCGACGAGACCGACACACCCGCCTACCTCGAGGCGGCGACCGCGGACAACCGCCGCCTGTACGAGCGGCACGGCTTCGACACGGTCGGCGACGTCACCCTGCCCGACAGCGGCCCGCTCGTGTGGCTGATGTGGCGCGAGCCGGCGGCGCACGGCTAGAGGGACGGTCACAGCCATTGCATGGGTGGCGGCCGCTTGCGTCGTGGCTCGCGGACTGGCGGACCTGGCTCTGAGGCAGCAGCGCTGTGCGGGCTGCGCTCATGGCTCTGCCGCCGGGCTGGGTGGTGCGAGCGTGCGCAGGCTCTCCTCGCTGCGCTCGAGGAAGTCGAACACGCCCCCGTCGGGGACGAACACCAGCCGTGCCTGCGGGATGCGCCGAGCGAGGTCGCGTGCCATCGCGGGGGGTGGACAGTGTCCGTCCCGGCCGCCCAGATGGTCGTGGGCACTGCGATCCCCTCCCCCGCGAAGCGCTCGGCGGCCCGCTCGGGGTCCCGCTGGACACGCCGTCGCAGCAGCCGGAACAGCCCTTCCAGCAGCAGCGGTGCCCGACGCGCCAGGGTGAACACCGTCCGGGTGAAGCGGTCGACCCCCGCGCGTGCGCCCGGGCGGTCCAACGGCCCGATCGGCCCGACCAGCCCCAGATGGTGCACCCGGTCGGGATGGCAGTGGGCGAACGCGAGCGCGAAGGGTGCGCCCAGCGACTGGGCGAGCACCCCCACCCGGCCGACCGCCAGCGCATCGAGGAGTTCGGCGACGGCGTCTGCGCAGGTTCCCTCCGCTCCGGGGTCGCCCTCGAGCCGATCCGGGGGCACCGCTTCACGCCCCCCTGTCCTCCATCGGATGGCGGCCGAAGAAGTCGGCGAGGACCTCAGCGGTTCCTCGCGGGTTGGTCTCCGGCGTGAAGAGTCCGGTGTCGGGCAGGACGACGTTCTCGGCGTGCGGGATCCACGACTTGATCGCGTCGTGGTACGCCTGGTGCAGGTTGGTGCAGTTGGCGGCCGTCATGTTGAGCACCGGCGCGGTGATCCGGGCGGCGTCGTCGGCGTCGAACTTCCAGGATCCATCGCCACCAAGTCGTGCTGGAACCCCGTGTCCCAGTCGGCGACGATGCGGTCGAACCATCCCCGTGGCAGGGTGCCGGTCGGACTCCTCGCGGCAGGTCGGTCCGCCGAGGTAGCGAAACAGCGTGTCGAACGCGTCGGCGATCCGGCCCTGTTCTATGAGCGGGATCGTGGTGGCGAGCACTTCCGCGTACTCCGAGGATGACTCGTTGCACCGCTCGGTGATCACCGGCAGCACAGGTACGAGCACGGCGAGGCTGTGCACCGCGTCGGGGAAGTCGAGCGCGAGCTGCAGCTGGATCGGCCCGGCTCCGGCCAGCGCGGCGATGTGCGCGGTCGATCCCGAGGTGGGCCATGACGGCACGGCAGTCCGCCGCGTGCTCGGCGATGCGCCGCGGCTGCCCGTCCGCCGAGCTGTTGCCGTAGCCGCGCCGGTGGTAGTGGACGAGCCGGTAGTGCTCGGCGAGCGCCGGTTCGGCGAGCACGGCGTACCTCTGGTCCCGGAACGTGTGGATGAACACGACCGGCTCGCCTGATCCGCGGTCGTAGACCTCGAGCGCCGCCGCTCGCTACCGGGTTTCACGCGCCGCCCCCCGGCAACTCCCGCCGGTAGCCGCACGGCGGGCGTGGAGTATCGTTTGCTTGCAGAGGGAACCACGCACGGAGTCGGAACAGGCTTGGAGACCCCGTCCTCGGCCCGGCTCTGGTCGACGCCGCCTGTTCTGACCCGACCGCGGCGACACCAGCCGCCCGGCGCTCAGCCCTGCGCGTGACGCGCGCGAGGCTGGTGATCCCCCACGCCAGAGGAGGTCGACCCCGTGCCAGCCGAACCCACACAAGCGGTCCGGGCATGGTCGCAGTCCGCACTCGAGACGGCGGCGGGCTGGGTGCCGGGACGGCTGCGCAGCCTGTTCCGCCGGATCATGCAGCGGGAGATCCTGCTCACTGCCAGCAGCCTCGCCTTCTACGGTGTGGTCTCGGCGCTGCCGCTGCTGCTGCTGACCTTCGCGGCCGTGGAGGCCGTCGCGGGAGAGGAAGCCCTGGAGTCGTTCGCTGATCTGGCGGCCGAGACCGGACCCGAGGGCACGGGCGCCTTCCTCGAGCCACTGATCGGGGCGGGCGGCTCGCTGACGCTCGCGACGCTGCTGTTCACGCTGTGGCCGGCGACGGCGTACGGCGGCGGGTTGCGTCGCGCCCTCATGCGGTGGTCAGCGCAAGACGATCCGGTAGCGGGCCTGCGCGGGCGGGTCATGGGCCTCGGACTGGTGCTGCTCTTGCCGGCGCTGTTGCTCGGCGGCCTGCCGCTGATGTTCACGCTCAGCACGCTTGCCGGCGGCCGAGCGGGGGCCATGATCGTCGGATGGCTCGTCGCGCTGGTTGCCGGGGGACTGCTCGCCACGGCGCTGACGGCGCTGGTGTACAAGGCGTTCACGCCCGACGCGCTCGGCTGGCGGCAGACCGCGTCCGGCGCCGCTCTCGCGGCGGTGACGACCGCGGTGTTCTCGTTGCTCTTCGTCGTCTACCTCAGTGTGGGCGACACCGAGGAGCGCTTCGGCGGCGGCGCGACCGCCGTGGTGGTCCTGATCGGCCTGTGGCTGTTCGTGGCCAACATCCTGTTGCTGGCCGGCTACCAGACGGTGCTCGAACTCCTCGACGAAGACGCCCCGCAGCAGCAGTGATGGTCGTCGACCACCACGCACGGCTGCTCAGCCCTCGCGACCCGCGCTGCGACGCG
>SKPY01000009.1 GCA_007119305.1 Nitriliruptorales bacterium | reverse complement strand
TCGAGGCCGTCGCTCGTGAACCGCACCCGCTCGCTGCGAACCGCCATGGTGTCAGCCTCCCGCTCCAGCGCTGGTGTGAACACTCTACGCCGATCGGACGCCGACCGGTGGGCAATCACGGGTCCTACCCCCGAGCGAGTTACGCAGCGGCGACGTCGGCCACGCGCGCTCCCGTGGTCTGCTGCAGCTGCGCGGGGGTGAGCGCGAACACCGTGTCGGGAGTACCAGCCGCAGCCCAGATCTCGTCGAACTCGAGCAGGTCGCGGTCGAGCAGCAGCGGCACGGGCGCCGGATGCCCGAACGGGGCGGTGCCGCCGATCGGGTAACCGGTCGCCGCCCGTGCGACGTCCGCGTCGGCCCGGCGCACCCCGGAGATCCCCAGCGCCTCCTCCACCTTGGCGTAGTCGACCTGGTTCGCGCCGCTGGTGAACACGACAAGCGGGCCCGCGTCGCTGTCGAGGACGATGCTCTTCGTGATCGCCGCAACCTCGCAGCCGATCGCGGCAGCGGCGTCACGCGCGGTGCGGGTGCCCTCGGGGAAGCGGCGCACCTCGATGTCGAGCCCTGCGTCGCGGGCTGCCGCAAGCACCCGGTGGGTGTTGGCGGGCAGCCGCGACCCGGCATCCGGACCATCGGGGGCGTCGGCGGGCAGCTGCGACCCGGCGTCCGGTTCGTCGGGGGTGGTGCCGATCTCCTCGCCCATCGGCGGCAAGGATAGCGGCGCTCACGGGACGCGCTCACAGGACGCGCTCACAGACGGCGCGCCAGCTCCTCGGTGCGCTGCGCAACGAGCGCGGCGGCATGCTCGAGGCCTTCGGGGCCGAGCGCGGCGGTGGCGTCGTAGCGCTCGCGCACGCGCGCATCCACGTGCCCCGCCACGGCCAGCACCCGCGCGCCGGCCGCGCGAGCGCTGGCGAGCACGTGCGCGGGGACCTTGCCCTGCTCCGTCTGGGCGTCGAGCGCGCCCTCCCCCGTCACGACGACGTCGGCCGTGGCAGCCGCCGCGCTGAAGCCCACGAGGTCGTCGACCACCGCCGCGCCCAGCTCGAACGTGGCCGCGCAGAACGCCGCGAGTCCGAACCCGAGCCCGCCCGCGGCCCCTGCGCCGGGCAGATCACGCCAGGGCCCGCCCGGCAGATCCCGCTCCACCACGTCCGCGAGGCGGGCCAGGCCCTCCTCGAGCACCGGCACGTCTTGTGGACGCGCTCCCTTCTGCGGCCCGAACACGGCAGCGGCGCCGTCGGCCCCGAGCAGCGGGTTGCGCACGTCGACGGCGGCGACGACGGGTACGCCGAGCGGCGGGCCCGGCACGACCGAGGCGAGCGCGCGCAGGT
Organism: Nitriliruptorales bacterium; assembly: GCA_007119305.1. Classification (GTDB taxonomy): domain Bacteria; phylum Actinomycetota; class Nitriliruptoria; order Euzebyales; family Egibacteraceae; genus SKPY01. The sequence continues at coordinate 3,317 of SKPY01000009.1, read as the reverse complement.
GGCGGGCACCGACCTTCACCCCGTTGCCGTCGGCCCGCAGCAGCCGGTGGCCGAGCGCGAGCGCCATGCCCGCGCCGCCGTCGACGGTCGCGCTGCCGCCCAGCCCGACGACGATGCGTGTCGCCCCCCGGTCGACGGCTGCGCGCAGGAGCTGGCCGACCCCGTACGTGGTCGTCGTCATGGGGTCGCGGCGGTCCTCCGCCAGGCGCGCCAGCCCGCAGGCCTGCGCCGACTCGATCACGGCCCGACCGTCGGGCAGCAGCGCCCACTCGGCGCTGGTGGCGTGGCCCGCCGCATCGGCGACCTCGGCGGTGATCCGCTGCGTGCCTGCCACAGCGCTGGCGACCACGCCGACGAAGCCGTCGCCGCCGTCGGCGAGCGGGACGCAGACCACGTCGTCGCCGGGGCGGGCGCGGGTCCACCCCGACGCCATGGCCTGCGCGGCCTCCGGTGCGGTCAGCGTGCCTTTGAACTTGTCGGGCGCGATGACGACTCTCACGGTGCGGCGAGTCTAGGCGAGCCCCCGGAGCGCTCGTGCGGGCGTTGCGCTCACGTTGGCCGGCCCGCGGCCCACGTCGGCCCCGAGACGCCCCTGCTACCCTTGCGGCTTGGGAAGTGTCGTGTGTTCATCTGTCCGCCGGTCGTGCGGAAGGAGCGTTCGTCGATGAGCCAAGCCGTAGGCCTGCGTGCCGCCGCGGAGCGCACGCCGCTGCTCCTCCTCGGCCAGGGCGCCGACCCCGACGCCGAACGGGGGACGATCTGCCCGGGGACGGTGCCGGAGCCGAGCGACCCCACCCTGGTCCAGCGTGCACAGGCCGCCCGCGCAGCGCTCGGCGACGACGTGTTCGTGCTCGGACACCACTACCAGCGTGATGAGGTCATCGCGTTCGCCGACGCGCGCGGCGACAGCTACAAGCTCGCCCGTGAGGCCGCCGCCAACGGCGCCCCCTACGTGGTGTTCTGCGGCGTGCACTTCATGGCCGAGACCGCCGACATCCTCACGCCCCCGACGACCGGGGTGATCCTGCCCGATCTCGCAGCCGGCTGCTCGATGGCCGACATGGCCGAGATCAGCCAGGTCGAGGCCGCCTGGGAGGACCTGCGCGCAGCCGGTTGCGGCGACGCCCACGGGGCGGCGGACGCCACGTTCCCGGCCGCGATCACGACGGTGCCGCTCACCTACATGAACTCCACGGCGGCGATCAAGGCCTTCACCGGACGGCACGGCGGGGCCATCTGCACGTCGTCGAACGCCGCGACGGCGATGCGCTGGGCGTTCGAGCACGGCCAGCAGGTCCTGTTCCTGCCCGATCAGCACCTGGGGCGCAACACCGCGGTGCGCGACCTCGGCCTGGAGCTCGACGACTGCGTCGTCTACGACCCGCACCTGCCCGCTGGCGGTCTCAGCCCGCACCAGCTGCGGGCCGCGAAGGTCGTGCTGTGGAAGGGCCACTGCTCGGTGCACGGCACGTTCCTGCCCGAGCACGTCGACGAGGTGCGCCGCCGGATCCCCGGGGTGAACGTGCTCGTGCACCCCGAGGTGCGGCACGAGGTGCTCTGCAAGGCCGACTACGTCGGCTCAACGGAGCGCATCATCGCCACGCTCGAGCAGGCAGCACCGGGCACGGCGTGGGCGGTGGGCACCGAGCTCAACCTCGTCGGCCGCCTCGCGCAGGAGCACCCGGACAAGACCGTGGTGTTCCTGAACGAGAAGGTGTGCTTCTGCGCGACGATGAACCGCATCGACCTGCCCCACTTCGTCTGGGCGCTCGAGGAGCTGGTGGCCGGGCGCGTCGTGAACCGCATCACGGTCGACGACGAGACCGCTCACTGGGCGCAGGTCGCGCTGAAGCGGATGCTCGCCCTTCCGGGGTCCTGACCCCTGGCGAGCGACTCCGGTCGACGCCGTCACCGCTTCGGGTCGGCGTCCACGAACGGGGGCCGCACGACCTCGGCGGGCACCTCCTTGCCGCGCACGTCGATGACGACGCGCTCGCCCGCATCGAGCCCGGCGGCGAGGTAGCCCATGGCGATCCCGATCCGCAGCGTGGGTGAGAAGGTGCCGCTGGTGACCTCCCCCACCGCCTCGCCGTCTGCGAGCACCGCGCAGCCGGCGCGGGGGATGCCGCGGTCGAGCGCCCGCAGGCCCCACAGCCGGCGTGACGCACCGGCTTCCTTGGCACGCCGGTAGGCCGCTTCGCCCCGGAACCCGGAGCCCTTGCACGCCCAGCCGAGGCGGGCCTCCACCGGCGTCGTGGCGGGCGAGATGTCGTTGCCGTGCAGCGGGTAGCCCATCTCGAGGCGCAGCGTGTCGCGCGCGCCGAGCCCGGCGGGCGTCGCCCCCCCTGCGGTGATGCGGTTCCACAGGTCCCCTGCCCGCTCCGCGGGCACGAACAGCTCGTAGCCCTGCTCGCCGGTGTAGCCCGAGCGGGCGAGGATCGCTCCGGCCGGGGGGATGCCCGCGTTGGCGGCACCCACGTCCTGGGTGTCGGGGTCGACGTCGGGATCGGCGATGGCCAGCACCTCGCAGTCGAGGTAGGCGAGGTCACCGACGTCGATCCCCGCCTCCACGAGCGCCCGGGGCGACTCGGGTCCCTGGACCGCGAGGCAGGCGAGCCCGTCCTTCACGTCGCGGACCTCCACGTCGGCCCCTGCGCACGCCTGGAGCGCTGCCAGAACCGCCGCGGCGTTCGCGGCGTTCGGCACGGTGAAATAGCCCCAGGGCAGCCGGTAGCACAGCAGGTCGTCGACGATGCCGCCGCCGTCGTCCAGGCACAGCGTGTAGTGCGCGCGGCCGATCTCCAGGGCGTGGACGTCGTTCGTCAGCGCGCGCTGCAGGCAGTCGGCGGCGCCCGCCCCCGTGAGCACGATGGTGCCGAGGTGGGACAGGTCGAACACCCCGCAGACCTCGCGGATCGCACGGTGCTCTGCCACGACGCTGCCGTAGTCCAGGGGCATCTCCCAACCTGCGAACGGGGCCAGGTTCGCGCCCATCCCGCGGTGACGGTCCGCGAGGGGTGAGCGGCGCAACGATGTCATCGACGTCCTCCCGGGGTCTCGGCTGCTCGGCACGCAGCCTATCGGTCCCCTCGCCGCCCGTGCGGGGGCACACCCGTGCGCACAGCGCGGCGCGTGGGCGACGCGCGCTGTGGCCGCGTCCCGCACAGGTGGCCGTCGAGCACGGTGCATGGCCCGGCTAGGATGCGGGCACGACGTGCACGCAAGCAACCGCGACGCATGGGAGTCGATCGTGACGGACACCTACGACCTGCTCGTGCTCGGTGGCGGCACCGGGGGCTACTCGACGGCGCTGCGAG
>SKPY01000540.1 GCA_007119305.1 Nitriliruptorales bacterium | reverse complement strand
GTCTTCGAGGCCACCCACGGCACCGCACCGAAGTACGCGGGCCAGGACAAGGTCAACCCCGGCTCGGTGATCCTGTCCGGCGTGGAGATGCTGCGCCGCATGGGCTGGGAGGAGGCCGCTGCGCGCATCGTGAAGGGCCTGGAGGCCACGATCGCCGACAAGGTCGTCACCTACGACTTCGCCCGTCTCATGGACGGTGCCACCGAGGTGAGGACGAGCGAGTTCGCCACCGCCATGATCGAACGCATGTAGGGGTGGCGTCGGGGACCATTGCCCCCTGGCAACGGGTCGAAGGGCACTATCCGCGCTGACCGCCTGCCGGAATGGTAGTGGAGGCCTACCACACTCTCGGAGGCGCAATGGGGACGCCCGCGGATGAGGCGCGTGTCATGGGCGTCGATGGTCTCGACGCCCTCATCCGCGCGCTGGGTGAGCGCGGGTACGAGGTGCTCGGACCGCGGGTGCGCGACGGCGCCATCGTCTACGACGGCATCGACGGCGCCGCGGACCTGCCGGTCGGTTGGGGTGACGAGCAGGCCCCGGGTCACTACCGCCTGAGCCCCCGCGACGACGACGCCTGCTTCGGCTACGCGGTCGGCCCGCACTCCTGGAAGCGGTACCTGCTCCCGCCGCGCTCGAAGGTCTTCGAAGCCGAACGCGGCGCGAAGGTGTTCGCGCTCCGTTCCGCCGAGATGCCCCGCAAGCGGTTCGCATTCGTGGGTGTCAGACCCTGCGAGCTGGCCGCGATCAACATCCAGGACCACGTCTTCCTGCGGGACACCGCACGCGACGTCCTCTACGCCTCCCGGCGGGAGGACATCGCCCTCGTCGCGGTCCAGTGCACCGAGCCGTCAGGCACCTGCTTCTGCGCGTCGATGGGCACCGGACCAGCAGCCACAGACGGCTTCGATGTCGCCCTCACCGAGCTGCTCGACGGTCACCACCGCTTCGTGGCGTCCGCAGGCAGCGAGCTGGGGCGGGAGCTGCTCGCCGCGGTCGGCGCCGCGGAGGCTGAGCAAGCCGACGTGGACCGCGCCACGACGGTGGTCGACGAGGCTGCGCAGCGCATGGGACGGTCGCTCGACACCGAGGGGCTGGCCGAGGCGCTGTACGCCAACCTCGAGCATCCGCGCTGGTCGGAGATCGCCGAACGCTGCCTCGGGTGCGGGAACTGCACGCTGGTGTGCCCCACGTGCTTCTGCACGGCGGTGATCGACACCAACGACGTGACCGGCACCGGCGCGCTCCGCGAGCGCGTCTGGGACTCGTGCTTCACCATCGGCTTCTCGTACATCCACGGGGGGAGCATCCGGCCGTCGCTGCGGGCGCGCTACCGCCAGTGGCTCACCCACAAGCTCGCCACGTGGCGGGACCAGTTCGGCACGGATGGCTGTGTGGGGTGCGGCCGGTGCATCACGTGGTGCCCGGTCGGGATCGACATCACCGTCGAAGCCGCGGCACTGCACGAGCCGGCCCCCGCAGCAGGAGCAGGCCGATGACCACGCTGGCCACGACCGCGGCAGCGTCCGCCGCCGAGATCGACAAGCGGCTGGTGCCGGTGCCGCACCGGGTCGTGGCCGTCCGCCGGGACACCGCCGACACCGTCACGATCGGGCTGGCGCCGCTCGAGGACGCCCCGCCGCCGTTCCTGCCCGGGCAGGTCGACATGCTGTACGCGTTCGGCGTCGGCGAGGTCCCGATCTCGATCTCCAGCGACATGCTCCTCGGGTCGCAGCGCGAGTACACGATCCGCCGTGTCGGACCCGTCACCCGTGCGCTGACCGACGTGACGGTGGGGGACCGCGTGGGGGTCCGGGGGCCGTTCGGCGTACCCTGGCCGCTCGAGGATGCGGAGGGGGCCGACATCCTGGTCGTGGGGGGCGGGATCGGCCTCGCCCCCCTGCGCTCGCTCATCCTGCAGCTGCTCGACCGCCGCAACGACTTCGGCTGGGTCTCGATCCTGTACGGCGCGCGGGCACCGGGCGACATCCTCTACCGCAGCGAGCTCGAGCAGTGGCGTGGCCGCCTCGACACCGACGTGGACGTGACCGTCGACGCGGCCGGCGCCGGCTGGCACGGCAACGTCGGGGTGGTGACCAGGCTGATCCCGCGGGCACGCTTCGAGCCCGGGCGCGCGATGGCGTTCGTGTGCGGCCCCGAGGTCATGATGCGCTACACCGCCGAGTCGTTGCTCCAGCGCGGGGTCCCACCCGAGCGCATCTACCTGTCAGCGGAGCGCAACATGCTCTGCGGCATCGGCACCTGCGGGCACTGTCAGCTCGGTCCGTTCCTCGTGTGCCGCCACGGGCCCGTCCTGTCGTGGGCGCGCATCGGACCCTACGTGCGCGTCCGGGAGCTCTGATCGCGATGGCGACCGCGAAACCGGCCCTGGCAGTCTGGAAGTTCGCTTCCTGCGACGGCTGCCAGCTGAGCGTCCTGTCGCTCACCGACGAGCTGCTGGCCCTGGCCGACGTCGTGGACGTCGCGTACTTCCTCGAGGCGTCCAGTGCCGTGCACGAAGGCCCCTACGACCTGTCGCTCGTGGAAGGCTCGGTCACCACGCCCGACGACGTCGAACGCATCCACGAGGTGCGCCGCGCCTCACGCACCCTGGTGACGATCGGGGCGTGCGCGACGGCCGGTGGCATCCAGGCGCTGCGCAACTTCGCGGACATCGACGGCTTCATCGACGCCGTGTACGCGCACCCGGCCTACGTTTCGACGCTGGCCACGTCGACGCCGATCAGCGAGCACGTCGAGGTCGACTTCGAGCTGCGTGGCTGCCCGGTCGACCGTCATCAGCTGCTCGAGGTCGTGAGCGCGCTGCTGCGCGGGCGCCGGCCCAGCATCTCCCCGGCGAGTGTGTGCATGGAGTGCAAACGCAGCGGGGCGGTGTGCGTCATGGTCGCTCACGGCACGCCGTGTCTCGGCCCGATCACGCATGCGGGCTGCGGCGCCTTGTGTCCCGCACACCTGCGCGGGTGCTATGGCTGCTTCGGGCCTGCCGAGACCGCAGCCACCGGAGCCCTGGCCGCCTGGTGGCAGGAAATCCTCGGGGTCGAGCACACGGATCTCCTGCGGGCGTTGCGGACCTACAACGCCGGCGCCTCCGAGTTCGCGAGCAAAGGCGAGCAGCATGTCGCATCAGGTGCCTAGGGGCGAGCGGGACCTGTCGGTTGCCGCCCTCGCACGCGTCGAAGGCGAGGGCGCCATGCGCCTGCGCGTCGCGGACGGGCAGGTCACCGGGGTGGAGCTGAACATCTACGAGCCGCCGCGCTTCTTCGAAGCGCTGCTGCGGGGACGGCGCATGCACGAGCCGGTCGACATCACCGCACGCATCTGCGGCATCTGCCCGGTCGCCTACCAGATGAGCGCCTGTGCAGCCGTCGAGGACGCCTGCGGCGTCGAGGTCTCTGCGCCGATACGCAACCTGCGCCGGCTCATCTACTGCGGCGAGTGGATCCAGAGCCACGCCCTGCACATCTACCTGCTGCACGCCCCCGACTTCCTCGGCTGCGAGTCGGCGCTCGTCCTCGCCCGCGACCACCGCGAGGTCGTCGAGCGGGGCCTGCGGCTGCGCAAGGCCGGCAACGAGCTCATCACCGCGGTGGGCGGCCGCGACAGCCATCCCGTCAACGTCCGGCTGGGGGGCTTCTACCGGGCGCCTGCCCGTGCCCGGCTCGAAGGGCTGCGGGCCCTGCTCGACGAGGCGCTCGAGGACGCGCTGGCGACGGTGCGGATGACGGCGGCGTTCGACATGCCGGACCTCGAGCTCGCCCACACGCTCGTCGCGCTCTCGGAGCCGGGGGAGTACCCGATCGACCGCGGCAGACTCACGTCAACTGCCGGCCTCGACGCGCCGGTGGAGGCGTTCAGCGAGCACATCGTCGAGGAGCACGTGGCCCACTCGACGGCTCTGCACGCGCAGCTCGAGGGGGCCGAGCAGCCCTACCTCGTCGGGCCACTCGCCCGCTACGCGCTCGGACGCGAGTGGTTGTCCCCCGCGGCGCAGGCTGCCGCTGGCGAAGCCGGCCTGCCGAAGGTCGTCCGCAACCCCTACCAGAGCATCGTCGTGCGGGCCGTGGAGGCCGTCTACGCGGTCGAGGAGGCGCTCCGCCTGATCGACGGCTACGAGGAACCCGATCCGCCGGCGCGGACGGTCATGCCCCGTGCGGGGGTGGGGCACGGCGCGACGGAGGCGCCACGGGGCATCCTGTACCACCGCTACGAGCTCGACGACGACGGGATCATCACCCGGGCGACGATCGTGCCGCCCACGTCGCAGAACCAGCGGGCCCTGGAGGCGGACCTGCGTGACTACGCCAGCCGCCACCTGCATCTCGACGACGACGCGTTGCGCTGGCGGCTCGAGCAGGCGATCCGCAACTACGACCCCTGCATCTCCTGCGCGACGCACTTCCTCGACCTGACCGTGGAGCGTCGGTGAGCGCGCGGCTCGTCGCCCTCGGCAACCCGCTGCGGGGCGACGACGGGGCCGGACGGGAGGTGGCCCGGCAGGTGCAGGCCCTGGCCGGGGGTGCCGTGGAGGTCTGCTGCTGCGCGGGGGACGCGCCTGGCCTGCTCGAGGCGTGGGCGGGCGCGGACGACGTCGTCGTCGTCGCCGCCGTGCGCGGCGGTGGCCCGCCCGGCACG
>SKPY01000331.1 GCA_007119305.1 Nitriliruptorales bacterium | reverse complement strand
CTTCTTCGACGAGGAGGTCCTGGACCTGCTGCCGGAACGGCTGCGCACCTTCTTGCTCGAGACCGCGATCCTCGAGGACCTCGCCCCCGAGGTGTGCGATGTGGTCACCGGTGGCAGCGACAGCCGAGCGATGCTCGTCGAGCTGGACCGCCGCAACCTGTTCCTCAGCCGCCATGCGGCCGACGGTGGGGACACGTGGCGCCTGCACGATCTGTTCGCGGCGTTCTTGCGCGACCAGCTCGGCTCCCGGTGGCCCGGGGAACGGGTGAGAGAGCTGCACCGTCGTGCAGCCCGCGCGCTCCCTCCGATGCGGGCGCTGCCCCACCTGCTCGCCGCCGGCGAGCACGACGACGCCGCGGCGGTGATCGATCAGCTCGCCTTCGCCGACCTCGACGCCAGCACCGTGGTCCTGCTCAAGCCGTGGATCCGGGCCCTTCCCGCGGAGGTCGTCGAGCGCCACCACCGCCTGTCCATGGTGCTGGCCTGGAAGGACCGCGTGACCGGCCGCAGCTACGAGGTGGTGAACATCCTCGGGCCGGTCCGCGAACGGTTGCGCGCATGCGGCGAGCGCCACGCCACAGCGGAGGTCGCGGCGGCACTGGCCGAGGCCTACCTGCAGCTCGGTGACACCGAACGCGCAGGCCGAGCGCTCGATGAGGTGCTCGCCGAGCCCGTGGAGCCGGTCTTCCGCATCGCCGGACTGGTCGGCCGCATGTGGTGGCACTACTTCTGTGGCGACTGGGGCCAGACGAGCGCGAGCCTGCAGGCGGCTCTGGAGCTGGCCGAGCAGACCGCGACACCGGCCGCCAGCAAGGCCCTGCTGCCGTCGCTGTCGTCGCTGCTGCTGTTCGCCGACCAGGGCCCGGCCTGGCTGGTCGAGCGGGTGGAGCGGCTCGCCGCCGGCCTCGACGAGGGCGACTCGGCCACGCTGACCGCGCTGCGTGCACTCCGCGGCGGCGCGGCCCTGCTCCGCCTCGATCTCGCGCTGGCGTCGCGGGAGCTGCGGACGTGCCTGGTGGAGTCGGCCGAGCTCGGCAGGTTGGTGTGGAGGCACCAGGAGGCCGAGCTGCACCTGATGGGCATCGCGCTCGGCACCGGCGACCTCGCCGGTGTCCACGCCGTGGTCGACGGCGTCCTGCCGCTGCACGACTCGTCGCCGGTCCACGCCAACTTCCGTGCGCTGTACGTGCACGCCGCGCTCCGGGCCGACTGGCTGGCCGGCGAGCACCGGCGGCTGGCCCGGACCTACCGCCGGCTGCTTGCGTCGCACCCACCCACCTCCCACCCGACCGATGTGGTGGTGCGGGCGCTCGCCGACGCCATGGTCGCGCGCGCCGAGGGCCGCGGGCCGGCGGCGTTGGACGCACTGTCGGACGCTGAGCGGGCCCAACGCGAGGGGCGCTGCTGGTGGTGGGTGGGGCTCCCGGGTCTGGAGCGGGCGAGCATCCTGCTGGAGTCGGGGCGGCCGGCGGAGGCCGTCGAGGCGGCGCTGCCGAGCCTGGACACCGCGGCTGAGCTCGGTCCGGGCATCCTGCTCGCCGAGGCGCCGGTGCAGCGCCCGGTGCTGGAGCGCTGCGCGGCCGCGGGCGTGCACGTGGGCCTGGTGCGGGCCGTGCTCGAGGCCGTCGACGCCGGTGGGGCAGCGCGTGAGCCCGCCTCTATCCCGGGCACCGGCGAGTCGCTGTCCGCCCGGGAGCGCGAGGTGCTCGAACAGGTGGCCTCGGGGGCCTCCAACCGTGAGATCGCCGAGGCGCTGTTCATCAGCGAGGTCACGGTCAAGTCGCATCTCACCCGGGTCCTGCGCAAGCTGCAGGCGTCCTCGCGCACCCACGCCGTGGCCCGAGCCCGCGAGCTGCGCCTGCTGTAGACGGCCGCCGGCCCGCCGCGTCACCCCCGGATTGCGACCCCAATGGGGACGCATTGCGACCTTTGGGGGATGGCGCCCACCCCGTGTGCCCGGACGATCAACGCATGACGACGAGGTGCCGGCGACAGGCGCCGGCCGACAGAAAGGTCGAGTCATGCACAACCGTTCGCTGACCGCTGCGGCTGCCGTCGGGGGCCGCACTGCAGGTGGGAGGTCACGGCGACGCGCCGTCGCGGTGCTGGTGGGCGCGCTGCTCGCGCTGGGGATGCTGGCCGCGCCGGCGGCGGCGCACACGGATGAGCCCCACGCCCACGCGTTGCTGCTGCACTTCGCGGTCGTCGAGGGTACCCCCACCTACGAGCGCTGCGTCGACCTGGCCAACGCGAGCAAGCTGCCGAACCACGTCCACCACGACACGGTGCACACCGGCAAGGCCGGCGCGGCGCTTCAGGGCGCGGGCCACGTCGTGGTGCCCTACAGCTGCGCGCAGGTGGTGGCCTTCTTCGGCTGAGGCGCCGACACCCTCCGGTGGTGCGACGCCGACCCGAGGCCGGGTCGCACCACCGGTCATGAGAGACCCCGTCTGAACCCGCCCGCCACGGAAGGCGACTACCCATGCGTTCGAGCACCGTCCTGCGCTGGGTCCACCTGCTGTTCGGCCTGTTGATCTCGGGCTACTTCCTCGCCATGCCCGACGGCGGCTGGCCCGACTGGGTCACGACCGCGACAGGCAACGGCGTGGTCGCCATCGTGGCCTGGACCGGGATCGCCCGCTGGCAGCTGCCACGCCTGCGGCGCTGGCGCGCCCGTCGACGTCGTGCCATGACCACCGAGGCGCCCGTGAAGGTGGGATAAGATGCCCGACAGGCTGGGCCACGCCCCCCGGCAGGCCCCACCGGTGGGCCCGCGCGAGATCGTGGGGGTGCCGGTGCTGCCGCCGGCGACGGTGACGGGTGCCACCGAGCGGCTGCGTGCCGGCCTGGCCCGTCTGCGGCGCGCGCCGGCGCCGCCGCCCGTTCGGATCCTCGAAGGGCTTCTTGGGGCACTCGACCTGGCGGCGCTGGTGGCGTTGTGTCGGACGGGGGTCCCCGAGCGGCTCACCGCTCCCACGGACGTCGAGGCGCTCGCCGGCGGGCTCGCGGTCGACGCTGACCGGCTGGAGCGTCTGCTGCGGTACGCGAGCGCGCGCGGCTGGGTGCGCATGGACCGGCGCGGCCGGTTCCGTCCCACACCGGTGCTCGACTTCCTGCGGGCCGAGCACCCGGGTGGCTGGCGCGCCTGGGTCGAGTTCATGGGCGGCGAGGAGGTGCTCGCCGCGCTCGGCCGGCTCGGTGACGGCATGACCGTCGACGGTGACCCGTTCGCGTCCGCGACCGGCACGCCGTTCTTCGACTGGCTGCGCGCGCACCCGTCCCGTCATGCCAGCTTCGACGCGGCCATGGAGGCGGGCGGGCGCCTGCACGGCCTGGTGCTCGCCCGCGGGCTGGACTGGTCGGCCTCCCGCCGCGTCTGCGACGTCGGTGGCGGAACGGGGGCGCTGCTCACCACGCTCCTGGCAGCCCAACCCCGCCTCGAGGGCGTCCTGCTCGAGCTGCCGCAGGTGGCGGCCCGCGCCCCGGCCGGCGAACGCCTGACGATCGTCGCCGGCGACGCCTTCGAAGCGGTGCCCGACGGCTGCGACACCTACCTGCTGGTCAACGTGCTCCACGACTGGGACGACGCCGACGCACGACGCCTGCTCGGCGCCGTGGCCGCCGCCCTGAAGGGCGGAGGCGGAGCAGACGCGTCCGCGCGGGTGGTCGTCGTCGAGGGGGGCGTGCCTGCGCGACCACGGGACGACCTGCCGACCCTGACCGACCTGTTGATGTTCGCGTTGACCGCCGGTGGCCGGGAGCGCACGCGCGCAGAGTTCTCCGGGCTCGCGGCGGCGGTCGGGCTGCGCCTACGACGCACGGTGCGTCTACCGTCGGCCGCGGCGGCTCACGTGCTGACCCCAGTGGACACCCCGTGAACCACGCCGAACACGGACAGCAACGCGGTCCCTGTCTGCCCAGAGCGCGGACCTAGGCGCCGTCGTCCAACTGCAACGCCGCATCGACCGCAACCGCCGTGGACTGAACTCGGCCGGACCCCACCATCAGGACGGGCATCGGCTCGGCTCAGCCGCCGTTGCGCGCCAACTCGATCACGACCACGAGCATGCCGAGCAGCGTGGGCACCGTGATGTGCGGGCTGGTGAGGCGGGTGCGGTCCATGGCTTGGCGTTGCTTCCCCGGGCGGGCACGTTCTACGCATCGAGACGCGTGGCGACGGCGGAGGGTTGCAACGAAACAGCCGGGCGGCTGTGGACAGCGGCGGCGCTGGAAGGACACGCCCGGCTACCGTGCGCGGGATGGGGATCACCGCGGCGCTGCTCGATCTGCTCGCCCCGCCCCGCTGCCCGTCATGCTCGGCTCCGGCCACCCCCGCCTGGTGCCGCTCCTGCCTGCGTGAGCTCGCCGCGCTGGCCCTGGACGACCAGGGCGTCGTCCACCTCGCGGAGGGTGTGCGCGCGGCGGCCGCGTACGCCTACGAGGGCGTGGTGCGCGACACCATCCTCGCGGTCAAGCAGCGTGGTCGCCATGCGGTGCTCGCCGCCATGGGCAGCCTCCTGCGGACGCGCCTGGGCCTTGCGCAGCCGCCCGCGGGCGTGACCCTCACGTGGGTCCCGTCGAGCCGCGCACGCCAGCGCCGGCGCGGCGTTGACGTGGCCAGGCGCCTCGCCGGCCCGGCTGCCGTCCCGCTGCTGGCG
>SKPY01000354.1 GCA_007119305.1 Nitriliruptorales bacterium | reverse complement strand
TGCTCGGCCGCGAGCTCGAGGTGGACCACCAGCCAGCCAGGCCGGGCGACGTGCGCCACAGCCAGGCCGACCAGACCCGCCTGCGGTCGCTGTTCCCCGACATCGAGCCGGTCGCCTTCGAGCAGGGCCTGCGCGAGACGGTGGCCTGGTTCCGCACGCTCGGCTGAGCTGCCCCAGCGCTCAGGCCCACCGGTCACACGCGGCACGGGGCAGACGTCCCCGCGCAAAGGGGCGTCCGACCCTAGACCCGTGCGCAGGCCTGACGGACCGTAGGCGGGTGTACGCCGCACGGGCGCAGGCATGCGGGCCGGCTGCTTTGCGTGCGGGTGCGGTGGGGGCAGGCGTCAAGCACGCTCCAGCAGCGCGCTGCGCGCCGCCGTGTCCCGCCTCGCGACGCCGGGCCTTGAGCGCGCGAGCGCAGGCGGGCGGGGGACGGGCGCCTCCCCCGCATGCGCCGGGCGCTGCGCGCAGCATGTGAACCCAAGACCAGGAGGCAGACATGGATGAGTGGTCGCTCGTCTACGACGGCTTCGACCCGTCCCAAGAGCGGTTGCGCGAGGCGCTGTGCACCCTCGGCAACGGCTACTTCGCCACCCGCGGCGCGGCGCCGGAGAACGCCGGGGACGACGTCCACTACCCGGGCACGTACCTCGCCGGTGGCTTCAACCGGCTGGAGACCGAGATCGCCGGGCGCACGGTCGAGAACGAGGACCTCGTCAACATGCCGAACTGGCTGGTCCTCCGCTTCCGGCCGGCGCAGGGGCGCTGGTTCGACACGGCGACCGACGGGCTCCTCGAGTACCGCCAGGAGCTCGACATGCGCAACGGCGTCCTCGTGCGCCACCTGCGCTTCGCCGACGACGAGGGGCGCCGCACGCGGGTGACCCAACGCCGCTTCGTGCACATGGACAACATGCACCTCGCCGGCCTCCAGACGACGTTCGTGGCCGAGAACTGGTCCGGTGAGCTGCAGGTGCACTCCGGCCTGGACGGGCGCGTCGTCAACGCGGGCGTCGAGCGCTATCGCCAGCTGAACGGCCAGCACCTGCGGGTGCTGGAGCAGTCGTCGGTCGAGGGCGAGGCCATCTACCTGCGGGCGCACACGGTGCAGTCCCGCCTGCGGGTGGCGCTGGCCGCCCGCACCCGGGTGCTCGAGGACGTGGAAGCCGCGCGTGAGCTGGTCGAGGAGGACGGCTACATCGCCGAGGAGCTGGTGGTGCCGGTCGTCGAGGGGCAGCCCGTGACGATCGACAAGGTCGTCGCGCTGTTCACCTCCCGTGACCCGGCCATCTCCGAAGCCGGCCTCGCGTCGCGGACGCTGATCCGCCGCGCCGACGGGATCGACGAGCTCCTGCGGTCGCACGTCCTCGCCTGGGAACGGCTGTGGCGGCGCTTCGACATCGAGCTCGACAGCGACGAGCGCACCCGGATGATCCTGCGCCTGCACGTCTTCCATCTGCTGCAGACGGTGTCGATGAACACCGTGCACCTCGATGTCGGCGTGCCCGCCCGCGGGCTGCACGGCGAGGCCTACCGCGGCCACATCTTCTGGGACGAGATGTTCATCTTCCCCGTGCTCAACCTCCGGCTGCCCGTCGTCACCAAGGCCCTGCTCGAGTACCGCCGCCGGCGCATGGGCGAAGCGCTCTGGGCCGCCCAGCAGGCAGGCTACGAAGGTGCCATGTACCCGTGGCAGAGCGGCAGCGACGGCCGGGAGGAGAGCCAGCAGCTGCACCTCAACCCACGCTCCGGGCGCTGGCTGCCCGACAACTCGCATCTTCAGAAGCACGTGAACCTCGCGGTGGCGTACAACATCTGGCACTACTACCAGGTGACCGGCGACCACGACTTCCTGCGCTTCCGGGGCGGGGACATGTACATCCAGGTCGCCCGCTTCCTGGCCAGCCTGACGTCCTACAGCCACGCGTACGACCGCTACGAGATCTGCGGCGTGATGGGGCCCGACGAGTACCACGACGCCTACCCGGACGCGGACGAGCCGGGCCTGTGCAACAACAGCTACACGAACGTCATGACCGTCTGGGTGCTGGAGCGGGCGGTCGAGATCTTCCGCGTCCTGGCGCCGTACCAGCGCGCCGAGCTCGCCGAGGCGGTGGAGCTGCGCGCCGACGAGCTCGACCACTGGGAGGACATCACCCGCAAGATGCGCATCGTGTTCCACGACGGGGTCATCAGCCAGTTCGAGGACTACGCGCAGCTCGCGGAGTTCGACTGGGACGCCTACCGCGCGCGCTACGGCGACATCCAACGCCTGGACCGGATCCTCGAGGCGGAGGGCGACTCGACCAACCGCTACAAGCTGTCGAAGCAGGCCGACGTCCTGATGCTGTTCTACCTGCTGTCGGTGAGCGAGCTCAGCGAGCTGCTCGCCAAGCTCGGCTACGCGTTCGACGAGCACGTCATGCAGCGCACCATCGACTACTACCAGGCGCGGACCTCGCACGGGTCGACGCTGTCGAACGTCGTGCAGTCATGGGTGCTGGCGAAGAGCGATCGCGCCCGTTCGTGGCACTTCTTCAAGCAGGCGCTCGAGAGCGACATCTCCGACGTCCAGGGCGGCACGACCGCGGAGGGCATCCACCTCGGGGCCATGGCGGGCAGCGTCGACCTCCTGCAGCGCTGCTACGCGGGACTCGAGACCCGCGACGACGTGCTGTGGTTCGACCCGGTGCTCCCAAAGGAGGCCGGGCGCGTCGCCTTCAACCTGCACTTCCGCGGGCACCACCTGCGGGTCGTGCTCAGCGCGAGCGACCTGCAGATCAGCAGCGCGCTGACGAGCGCGCCCCCGATGCAGCTCGGCTTCCGCGGCACCGTCACCGACCTGCATCCCGGCAGCGACGTGAGCTTCGCCCTGGACTGAGGGTGCGTCAGCCGTCGAGAGCCTCGGTGGTGTAGCGCACCGACGAGTCCCACAGCATCCACTCGTCGATGCCGGCGTCGTAGGTCGCCTGGATCTGCTCACGGACGTACCGCGCGCGGTCGGGGAAGCCGAGCCGCACAGGCCAGTTGCTGTCCTCCAGCCAGGGCAGCACCCGCGCGCGCGTGCCGTCGGTGGCCTCCTGCCACACCTCGAGGGTGGCGGCGACCATGTCGTAGGGTTGCTGCAGCGGGTTCGCCACGTCGTACTCACCGGGACCCCAGTGGCTGGGGTAGATCATCGGGGCGACGTAGTCGAGGTGCTCGGCCAGGGCGGGGACGTCCTGGCTGACCTCGGTCGGGCGGTCCGCGGAGACGCCGTACAGCGACGCGCCGTGCTCCACCCGGTAGGGCGCGAGCCGCTCGTCGGCGAGGCGGACGAACTCGACGATGCTGTCCTCCGGCGAGCCTTCCAGCCCGACGAACGTGAACTGCTCGACCGGGCCGTCGGGCTTGCGGACGTAGTCCCACAGGATGTGGTCGACGCCGGCGGCGGCCGCCTCCTCGGCGACCGCGATGTTGTACTCGACGACTTCAGGGTGGGCGAAGTTCGAGAAGCCCGCGTACTTGCCGACGAACTTCTCCCCCGCCGCGGTCTGGATGACCCAGTCCCGCTCGCCGTGCTCCCAGGCCCACCCGGCGAGCACCGGGTCGGCGAACGCGACGATGCGCCCGATCACGGCGACGCCGAGGTCGTGCAGCTCGGCGACCGCCGCCGGCAGGTCGACGCGGCAGTCGGGGCGGTTGGCGCCCACCCGGTCGGCGAGCTCGATGTCGGTGTCGTGGCCGATCTTGCCCGTCTCGTCCTTGAGGTCGAGCTGCACCGCGGTGATCGTGCCGTCGGCGACGAGCTCGAGGATCGGGTCACGCAGCGAGGGTGTCGCCCACGCGCAGAACGACACGTGGACCGTGCGGACCGGCTCCACCGCGACGCGCGACGGGACCGCGATCAGCGACGCCTCGTGCAGCGTCTCGTTGCCGGCCAGGTCCGTCGCGGTCAGCGTCAGCTGGCCGTCGGGGGCCCGGTCGACGACGACCTCGAACGTGCCGTCCTCCCCGGCGACCCCGCTCGCCCCGGCGACCTCCACGGTCGCACCCGGCTTGGTGACCCCGGCCACCGTCAGCTCCTCGCCGGCCACGACGGCGCCCTCGGGCGCGGTCAGCTCGACCTCCGGCGGGGTCGCATCGACCTCGAACGACCACTCGTGCACCAGCGCGACCGGCTCGCCTTCGCGGTCGGAGACGCGGCCGATCGTCACCGTGCGGGCACCGTCGGGCAGCTCCCCGGGCGTGAACGCCAGCGTGGGGCCGTTGACGTCGGCGTGGGCGGTGACATCCTCACCGTCGAGCAGCACGACGAGGTCGTCGAACACGCCGGGCTGGCCCTCAGCCTCGGCGTGCACCTGGAAGGCCAGCGTCTCGACCGCCTCCCCGTTGAGCAGCGCGCCCTGCTCGGGCCCGTCGAAGTCGAGCTGCACGTTCCTGCCTGCGCAGGCCGCGGCGAGCACGGCCAGGAGCACGAGCACGGCGGCGAGCCTGCGGGCGCCACCACGGTGCCTGCGCGCGGGCAGGCGGACCGCACCGTTCACGGGGTCGCTCCGCGCAGGGCGGTGAGCAGCTCACCGACGCTGTGGTGGTCCTCGAGCCGGTGGCGCAGGGGCCGGTCCTCGTGCACCTCGTAGTGCGTGCGCCGGCCCACGCGCCGGCGCGTGACGTAGGCCGCGGCCTCGAGGTCGGCGAGGATCGCCAGCGTGGC
>SKPY01000259.1 GCA_007119305.1 Nitriliruptorales bacterium | reverse complement strand
GTGGCGGTGGGCGCCAACTCGCCGTTCTTCCTCGGCAAGCAGCTGCACCACGAGACGCGCATCGCGCTGTTCGAGCAGTCGATCGACACGCGCACGGAGGAGCTCGCGAGCCAGGGGGTGCGGCCACGCGTGTGGTTCGGCGAGAAGTGGTTGCGCGAGGGCGTCTTCGAGCTGTTCGACGAGAACGTGCGCTACTTCCCCGCGCTGCTGCCGATCTGCGACGAGGAGGATCCGCAGGAGATGCTGCGTGCCGGTGACGTGCCGCACCTGCCCGAGCTCACGCTCCACAACGGCACGATCTACCGGTGGAACCGCCCCGTCTACGACGTGGCCCGCGGGCGGCCGCACCTGCGCATCGAGAACCGTGTCCTGCCGGCGGGTCCCACGGTGATCGACGCCGTGGCCAACACCGCCTTCTTCTACGGGCTCATGAGCGGGCTCGTGTCGGCCGAGGTGCCGGTGTGGGAGCAGATGAGCTACGAGGCGGCCACGGACAACTTCTTCGCGGCGGCGCGCTACGGGCTGGGCGCGAAGCTGTACTGGCCGCGCGTGGGCGCCGACGTGCCGGTCACGGAGCTCGTGGTCCGGGAGCTGCTGCCGCTCGCCCGCCGCGGGCTGCGGGACTGGAAGGTCGACGAGGGCGACATCGACCACTACCTCGGCATCATCGAGCAGCGCACCCTGGCCGAACGCAACGGCGCGACCTGGCAGATCGCCACCTGGAACGAGCTGCGCGAGCACCTCGACCGCGCCGACGCAGCGCGCGAGCTCGTGCGCCGCTATCAGGCCCTCAGCCAGGAGGGCGCACCGGTGCACTCCTGGGAGCGCTGAGCAGCTGGGACGCGGAGCGCTCTCGGGAGTCGGGCCGGCGCGGGCAAGGGTAGGCTCGATCGCCATGGCACCTGGCGAGCGCAGCGAGCTCTACGGACGCTTCGACGGGTACGAGGAGTGCAAGGCGTTCCTCGACGGCTCGGACGAGGACGTCCTCATCGCGCTCGAGGGCCGGCCGGCCCTCGTGCGCATCCCCGGCACGGATCCCCACCCGCGGGCGCGCCTCGTGTCCTGCCTGCTGCACGGCAACGAGGACTCGGGCTACCGGGCGGTCCTGGACCTGCTGCGGGAGGGGGCGCGCTTTCCGTTCGACCTGTGGGTCCTCATCGGCAACGTGCGGGCGGCCAGCACCGACGGTTGGTTCGCCCACCGCTACCTCGATGACCAGGAGGACTTCAACCGGGTCTGGGGGGTCGGGCAGCTGACCACGCGGATGCGGCGCTGCGCGGCAGCGCTCCGGGCGGAGCTCGAACGGGCTGACCTCGAGGCCGCGGTCGATCTGCACAACAACAGCGGGTCGAGCCCTTTCTACGCCATCTCGCCCAGCCGGGACCCGGCCAGCGCGCACCTCGCCGCGGTGTGCACCGACACGCTGCTGCTGTGGGGCCTGCGCGCGCACACCCTCATGCAGGCGCTCACCAGCCGCTGCCCGGCGATCGCCGTCGAGTGCGGCGTGCCGGGCATCCCGGCCCACGCGGTGTTCGCCCGCAGCGTGCTCGAGCGCTTCCTGCGGGCCCGTGACCTCCACGAGGGGGAGCGGCGCCCCGAGTACGTCTACGAGATGCGCTGTCGGGTCGAGGTGCGGCCCGAGGTGCCGTTCGCCGTCGGGGGCGCCCTCACCGACGACCTCGACCTCGTGCTGCGGCCGGGCCTGGACGGGCACAACTTCGGCATGCTCCTCGCCGGCACCGACCTCGGCCGGATGGACCCGGACGCCGCGATGCCGCTCAGCGCCTGCGACATGCACGGCAACGACGTGACCGCGCGCTACTTCACGGTGCGCGACGACGGGCACCTCGTCCTCGCCGAGGACGTCGTGCCGGTCATGATCACCGAGACCGTCCGCCAGATCCGCCGGGACTGCCTGTTCTACATCACCCGTCGCCGCCGCTGACCGCTTCGTCGAGCCCTGCGAACAGGGACGTCTCGGGCAGGGACGTGGCGACATGGCTGCGGGCGAGCTCGAAGTCCTCGTAGGGGTAGAGCTCGGCCACGACCTCGTCGGGGACCTTGAACCAGTGCCCGTTCGGGTCGATCTGCGTCGCATGGGCGAGCAGGGCCTGGCTGCGCAGCGCGAGGAAGTCCGCCACGTGCACGCTGGTCGTGGTGCGGTCCGGCTCGTCCGGGTCGAGCCGCTCGAGCCAGCCGGTGAACGGCGACTCCAGGCCGCGCTCCTCGCAGGCGCGGTGCAGCACCTCGAGCTTGCGCCGGTTGAACGCGCCCACGTAGTAGAGCTTGCGGGGCTGCCAGGCAGGGCCCGCGTCCGGGTACCGCGCCGGATCACCGGCGGCGTCGAACGCTGCCGCGCTGACGTCGTGGCAGCGGATGTGGTCGGGGTGCGGGTAGCCGCCGTCCTCGGGGTAGGTGACGAGCACGTCGGGCCGTTCCGCGCGCACGATCCGCACCAGGCGCTCGACGGCTTCGTCCAGGGGGGCGTTGTAGAAGCAGTCCTCGGGCAGCACCGACCCGTCTCCGTCGAAGCCCTTGACGTAGCCGGAATCCTGGTAGCCCAGCCAGAAGTGATCGGTGACGCCGAGGATCTCCAGCGCGCGCTCCAGCTCCTCGGCCCGCACCTCGTGCATGCGCTCGGTGATACCGGGGCGATCCATCGCCGGGTTCAGGATGTCGCCGGCCATGCCGTCGGTGCAGGTGACCACGCTGATCCGGTGGCCTTCCTTGGCGTAGCGCGCCATCGTCGCCGCACCCTTCGACGACTCGTCGTCCGGGTGGGCGTGCACGAACATCGCGTGGTACGTAGGCATGCAGGCAAGGTTACCGCTCACGGCAACCGACGGTCAGCCCGCGCCCGGCGCCCAGTGCCTCTGCCAGGCCGTGCGCATGGCCTCAGCCCCCGGCGTGGCGTGCAGCCGGGCGATGGCCTCCCGCACGAGGGCGGCAGCGTCCTCGACGCGGGGTTGCGGCCCCTTCAGACGGATCGTGCACTCGTAACCGGGGTACGAGCCGACGTGGACGTCGGGGTAGGCGGCGGTGACCTGCTGCAGGACGCCGTTGATCGCGGACTCGGGATAGGGGTGCGTGAGCTCCACGACGTGCGTGGGCTCGCCGCGACCGGCGAGCAGGCGAGCCTCGACGTGGGCCGTCGTGATGCGCTGGAACTCGCTCGGGATCCCGGGCAGCAGCACGAGCGTCGCGCCCGTGTCCGCGCCGCAGCCGCCGTCGACGTCGAGCGCCACGCCGGGAGCCATGCCGTCCGCGCTGCCGCCCAGCAGGTAGGTGCCGGCGGGCACGAGAGCCATCTTGCGCATGGCCACCTCGTGCGCCCCGTCCACCGCGATGCCGCGGGCGGCGATGCGCTCGAGCAGCGCGGTGATGTGCGCGTCGATGTGCGGTTCGACGACGAGCTCGACCCCCACGTGCCGGGCGACGGCCTCCAGCGTGAGGTCGTCGGGCGTCGTGCCGATGCCGCCGGAGGTGACGATCACGCGGGGTCGTGCCCGGCCGAGCTCGGCCCCGAGGGCTTCGCTGATCGCCGCGCGGTCGTCGGGCACGGTCACCACCCGCTCGAGCGGCACCCCGTGCTGTTGCAGCCTGCTCGCCAACCAGCCCGAGTTCGTGTCGCGCACGTAGCCCCCGAGGATCTCGTCACCGATGACGATCGCGCTGGCGCGCAACGGGGAGGCTGGCATCGCCGCCAGGATACCCACCCCGGTGTCTGGGCCTTGCACGCGCGGGGCGTGCCGGGCGTGGACCCCGCCTGCGGCTACGATGCCCGACCATGTATGCCAGTCGCGACGAGGCGCGCTCGGACCTGCTGCTGGCCGCGGCGGCCTACCTGTTCGGGCCGCTGTTCGTCGGCTTGCTGCTCACCGCGGTGCCGCTGGAGCGCCTGCCCGGCGTGGCGCAGGTGCTGCGGATCGTGCTGCCGCTCGTCTACACGCTGCTCGTGCCGCTGCTGCTCATCCGCTACCGCAAGGAGTCGCTGCGGGCCTACGGGTTCGGCGACGGCCGCGACCCCTCGACCCTCGTGGGGCTGCTCGCGGCGCTGCCCGTCGTCGTCGCGAGCGTCCTCGTGGCGCTCCTCGCCCACGGTGACCCGCTGGCGGCCCTGCCGATGTTCCCGGGGGGTGCGTTCCCGCTCGCGCTGGCCGGCGTCTCACCGGTGCTCGTCACGATCGAGCGGCTGGCGCAGTGGGTGGGGGTGCTCCTGCTCGCCCTGTACGTCGCGGTGAAGGCCCGCGACGCGTTCGGCAGCACCCCGATCGCAACCGCGGATGCCGTGCGCAAGGTGAGCCGCGTGGTCGCGGTCGGGGGCGCCGTGGCGACCCTGCTGCTCGTCATCGTCGCGCTGGGGCGCTTCGACCTCGCGCGGCTGGTCGCGATCCTGCTCGGCCCCGTGGCCGTGGCCGCGGCGGTGGGGATCACCATCAAGCGGCTGGGGCTCGCCGGCTCGACGTTGCTTGGCGCGATCGTCGTGCCGGTGGTCGTCCTCGCGGTCCAGCCGCTGCGGGGGATCCTCACCTTCGACCTCGTGCGCCTGCTCAGCGCCGTCTACGGGGGCGCCTTGTCGGCGGGGTTCGGGATGATCGTGGCGCTGATGGTCGACCGCACCCGGCGGGGCCTCGGGGTGCTCATGCTCGGCATCGTGATCGCCACGCTCACGATGCTGGGCCCGTTCGGCTTCGC
>SKPY01000125.1 GCA_007119305.1 Nitriliruptorales bacterium | reverse complement strand
GTGCCGTGACGCCGGAGCGGCTCGCCGCGGCCTCCCCCAGCGCGCGGGTGCCGCTGGGCGTGCCGACACTGCTCGCGCACGAGCGCGACGACCCGCTCGTGCCGAGCGCCCAGACCCATGCCTACGCCGACGCCGCCCGGGCAGCCGGCGACGACGTCGCGGTCCTCGAGCTCGACGGCGCCGAGCACGTCTCGTTCCTCGACCCGGGGTCGGCCGCCTGGCAGGCGGTCGCCGCCGCCGTCGCATAGGTCGCCCCCGGGCGCGTGTGATGCACGCAGGAGCCTCTGGGGTTGAACCCCGTGGGGGTCGTGTGTTGTACTGCGCGCGCTCCCGTCATCCCCGGCCTTGATTCACGCTGCCTGGCGCGGAACCTAGCGGCAGCGAGCGGGAGGGGGCCGGGCGCCGAGACGGGAACGGCGAAAGCAGACCCTGCGGAGGTGGATCTCGTGGCTGTAGCTGACACACCCATGGACCGTGACGCCAAGTTCACGCAGCGGGCGACGATCGTGCTCTTGGTCGTCGTCGCGGTGGCGCTGCTGCCGACGGTCGGCTCGCTGGCGCAGACCAACAACGACGACGGACCGCTGCCGGAGGTCGCGTTCCTGGCGGATGCGCACAACTTCCCGGACGCGCTGGCGGCGTCAGCAGTCGCCGGGGTGCTCGGCGCACCGGTGCTGCTCACGCCCGGCACGGGGCTCGGCGACAGCGCAAGCCAGTCGCTGCAGGCGCTCCAGCCCGACCTCGTGGTGCTGTCAGGGGGCACGGCTGCACTGAGCCACCAGGTGCGCGCCGACGTGGAAGCCCTCGGGTTCCACGTCGAGCGCGTCTCCGGCCCGACGCGGACGGAGACGGCCGCGGCACTCGCCGACTTCGCCGTGGACCTGGGCGCTGGCCGTCCGGTGGTCACCGGTCGCGAGGTGCAAGCCGGCACGATCCCCGGGTTGGACAGCGAGACGCTCCAGGGCATGGAACCCGACGCCTTCCTCGGCGCCGACGAGACCGCCGTCGACAGCGAGACGCTCCAGGGCATGGAACCCGATGCCTTCCTCGGCGCCGACGAGACCGCCGTCGACAGCGAAGCGCTCCAAGGGCTCGGCCCCGACGCGTTCATGCCGGCCGACAGCGACGTGGTCGGTGGGGTGCGGGTCTTCGCCGCGGCGCGCATCCACGCGGATGCGGACCTGCGGGCCGCGGTCGGCCCG
The DNA here is from genome assembly GCA_007119305.1 of Nitriliruptorales bacterium. Taxonomy (GTDB): domain Bacteria; phylum Actinomycetota; class Nitriliruptoria; order Euzebyales; family Egibacteraceae; genus SKPY01. The sequence continues at coordinate 3,498 of SKPY01000125.1, read as the reverse complement.
ATCGATGCCGTCGAGCGCCTCTCCACGGGCGAGTACCGCGTCACGTTCACCGAGGACTTCCGGCCAGGCGTCATCGGAGCGGACCCGGTCTTCGCCCAGGTCAGCGCCATCCACATCGACGGCAACACCTGCTCGTGGCGCTTCGACGGTGGTTCCACCGACAGCCTCCGCACGGTGTGCAACGAGCCGGAGGGGGACCTCGCCGACACGCCTCACGCGCTGGTCGTGTTCACCGCCGCGGATGCGGACGTCGACGCCAGCGGGGTCCCAGACGCGGACGGCGTCGAGACCGGCGAGGTCGAGGACGGCTAGGCCGCGCTCGCACGAGCGCCCGTCGCCTGGCCCGAAGCGCTGCGGGCTCTGTCACGGCCTGGCACGCAAACGGTCGCGATCAGCGCCAGGCGAAGGGCGGCTGTTCGAGGTGGGCCACCCGGGTGGCGCGGCCGCGCAGACCGACCTCCCGCAGCTGGTAGAGCAGCGCGGCGGTCGGGGCGTGGATGAGCCGCTCCCCGACCGGCATCTGGATCACGGGCCGGTCCACGCCGGGCAGGCGCACGAAGCGGGGCGCGTCGTCGCGCTCGATCTCGGCGAGGGGCACCCGGTGGACCGCCGCGACCTCGGCGGGGTTGGGGACGAGCTCGGCGGCGTCGTCGGCCCACACCACCACCGGGGTGATGCGGTAGCCCGAGCGGGTCGGGTAGTCGTCGAGCAGGCCGAGCACCTCGACGGCACCGAGCCCGACCTCCTCGCGCAGCTCACGCGCTGCGGCCCCAAGGAGCGTCTCCCCCGGGTCGACGCGCCCGCCCGGCAGCGCCCACTGGCCGCTGTGCGCGCGCAGGCCGCTGGCCCGGCGGGTGAGGAGGAAGCAGGCAGCGCCCGCGTCGTCGGCGACGATGGTGACCGCGACCGCTGCGTGGTGGAGACGGTCGTCAGCGACGGCGATCCGGTCGTGACGGGCGAGGTTGTCCCGCAGGGACGCCTGCAGCCGTGTGTCGTGAGCGTGCACGCTCGCCGGCCTACAGGCTGGCCGCGACGTCGCGGGCGGCGGCGACGGTCTCGTCGACGAGCTCGGGGGTGTGGGCCAGGGAGACGAAGACCGCCTCGAAGCCCGAGGGGGGCAGGTAGACCCCGCGCTCGAGCAGGCCGTGGAAGAAGCGGGCGTACGCGGCGTGGTCGGCGGCCCGTGCAGCCGTGTAGTCGCGCACGGGCTCGGCGGTGAAGAACAGGCTGAACAGGCTCGCCGCCCGTTGGATGCGTGCGGGCACCCCGGCCGTCGCGAGCGCGGCGGACAGCCCGTCGGTCAGCTGATCTGCCAGCCCCTGCAGCCGTGCGTAGGCGGCGTCGTCGAGCAGGCGCAGCTGCGCGAGCCCCGCCGCGACCGCGACTGGGTTCCCCGACAGCGTGCCGGCCTGGTAGACGGCCCCTTCGGGGGCGAGCTCGGCCATGATGTCGGTCGGGCCGCCGAAGGCCGCGAGCGGGAAGCCGCCGCCGACGACCTTGGCGAAGGTGGCGAGATCGGGGGTGACCCCGGACCAGGCGGCGCCCCCGCCGCGTTCGAGCCTGAACCCCGTCATCACCTCGTCGAACAGCAGCAGGGCCCCGTGCCGGCGGGTGATCTCCCGCAGGAACGCGAGGTAGCCGTCATCGGGCGGCACGACGCCCATGTTGGCCGCCACGGGCTCGCACGCGAGCACGGCGATGTCGGGGCCGTGCTCGGCGAAGGCCGCCTCGACCCCGGCGCGATCGTTCCAGGCCACCACGAGCGTGTCGCCGGCGGCACCGCGGGTGACGCCCGGCGAGTCGGGCAGGCCGAAGGTGGCCACCCCGCTGCCCGCCGCGGCGAGCAGCGCGTCGGAGTGGCCGTGGTAGTGGCCGGCGAACTTCACGATCTTGTCGCGGCCGGTGACCCCGCGGGCGAGGCGGATGGCGCTCATGCCGGCCTCGGTGCCCGAGTTGACCAGCCGCACCTGCTCCACCCCGGGTGCGGCCTCGGCGATCGTCTCGGCGAGCTCGATCTCGGCCTCGGTGGGCGCCCCGAAGCTCGAGCCCGCGGCCAGGGCCGCCGTGGCCGCCTCGACGACGCTCGGGTGGGCGTGCCCGGCGATGAGCGGTCCCCAGCTGCAGACGTAGTCGATCAGGCGCGCCCCGTCGGCGTCGACCAGGTAGGGGCCCTCCCCCCGCACGGCGAACCGGGGGGTGCCGCCCACCGAGCCGAAGGCCCGCACCGGCGAGTTCACCCCGCCGGGGATGACGCGACGGGCGCGCTCGAACAGGCGCTCGCTTGCGCTCACGGGATCACCCTCTCGGGCCGTGCGCCGCCGAGGCGGGCGACGCGCCGGACGTCACGCGTTGACCTTGGTCTCCTGGTCGGCGAGCGGGGTCACGCCGAAGTTGTCCTCGTACAGCCGCGCGACCCGGTCGAGCTGCTCGGCGGACAGCGGGGGCAGGTCGCTCGCCGCCGCGAACTCGTCGATCTGCGCCTGCCCGTAGATGTTGGGCAGCGTCGTGGCGATCTGCGGGTCGGCGAGCAGCCAGCTGAGCGCCGCCTGGCCCAGCGTCCGGTCGTGGGTGAGGAAGTCGAGCGTGGCGACCTTGCGCACACCCTCGACGAGCCAGCTGCGCGGGCGGTGGCGGCGGTGGTCGTTCTTGGGGAAGACCGTGTCCTCGGTGAGGTTGCCTTCGAGCATGCCCGACGAGTGCGGCACCCGGACGATCATCTTCGTGCCCGTCGCACGCGCACAGGCCAGCAGCTGCCTGCCGGGGTCCTGCTCGAGCAGGTTGTAGATCATCTGCACGCCGTCGAGGTCACGGGTGCGCATCCCGTGGACCCCCTCCTCGAGCCAGCCGATCTTCGGGCCGAGCGCGACGCCGTAGCTGCGGATCTTGCCGCTGGCCTTGGCCTCGTCGCAGAACGCGAACAGCTCGTCGTCGTCGAGGTGGGCCATGCGCGGGTTGTGCAGCTGCCACAAGTCGATGCGGTCGGTGCCGAGGCGGCGCAGCGAGTCGTCGAGGTCGCGGCGCACGCTGTCGAGGTCGGTCTTGTGGGGCCGCTCCTGCTGGCCGCGCCGGCCCGCGGTGGCGTCGAGGTCGTAGCCGAACTTCGTGGCGATGACGATCTCGTCGCGCACGTCGGCGAGCGCCTCGCCGAGCACCTGCTCGGCGTAGCCGTCGCCGTAGGCGTTGGAGGTGTCGAAGAACGTGATCCCGGCGTCGAACGCAGCCCGGTGCAGGGCGGCGGCCTCCTCCCGGCTGTACTCGCCCCACCAGCCGGTGGTCACGGTCCAGTTGCCGAACCCGATCTCGCTGACCTTCAGGTCGGGGCCGAGCTCGCGGTAGCGCATGGCAGGCTCCTTCACGGACGGTTCTGGCCACCGATGCTACTGGCCGTCGGCCGTGGCGCCCCAACCGGGACACGCCGCGCGTGCTACGTCCGGGCGGGACCCGGCGCGCACTGCCGGGTGTCCCGGCCGCGGGGCAGCCCAGCCGGCGCGCCGTGGC
>SKPY01000446.1 GCA_007119305.1 Nitriliruptorales bacterium | reverse complement strand
CGGTCCCCCTCGGCGAGGCCGCCCGCGCCCACGACGTCATCGAAGCCGGCCACGTGCGCGGCAAAGTCGTGCTCACCATCCCTTGACTCAGGGCCGATCGTCTCCGCCGCGAACCCGGCGAACATGCGGAACTCGTGTTTCGTGCGCAGCGTTGGTCCCTTGTGCCGTACGATCGCGATCGGGGTTGACGCGATCACAGTCGCGGTAGGTGAGCCGAGATGAGCCAGCCGTCCGTTCGGGTCGTCGGTAGCACTGACTCGCTGCGGGAGCGCAGCACCCACGCAGCGAGCGCGTTCGTGCAGGCGGTGCGCCGGCAGCTGCAGGTCGAGATCGAACGACGCGGGGAGCGCGCGACCCGAAGCCGCAGCTTTCAGACGCTCCAGCACAGCATCAGTCCCGAGGCCTTGCGGAAGACCTGGCCGAACGCCGACGTCGACGCTGCGCTGGCAGAGCATGGCCGCGAGTGACCGCCCACGTCGACCGCCTGTTCTGCGGAGCACCGCTCACGAGCTCCTCGCCGGCCAGAGTGCGCACGACGACGCGGGTGTACGTCCCCGCCGTCTCGGTGTGCACGAGACTGCGGTACTGGCCCGAGGGGCGTCTGCTACGCGGCGGCGATCAGCCCGGTCGCGGCGTCCCACGCCCGTGCCGCACCGGCGCCGGTCTCCAGCCGGGGTACCTCGGGGAGGCGGCGACCCCCGTCCAGCGCTTCAGAGAAGGCGCCCACAGGCCGCCGACCTGTGGAAACGCGCTCCTGAGCAGGGACGTTAGGCTGGCACTCGACAACAGGGAGGCGTCTGGGTTCCTGGTGGGCCCCGCGGTCTTCAAAACCGACGAGGCCAGCACGGCTGGCCTGGCGGGTTCGATTCCCGTCCGCCTCCGCGAGCGCGGCCTGCCTGCCGGCCGGCCGCACCCGAACCGTCGCGGAGGGCAGCGCAACCATGCCGTACGTCGAGGTGAACGGGCAGCGCGTCTTCTACGAGGACTCGGGGGGTGCTGGCCCGGCGGTGCTGTTCTCCCACGGGTTCCTCATGGACCACACGATGTTCGACCCGCAGGTCGAGGCGCTGGCCCCGGCGCTGCGCTGCATCCGCTGGGACGCCCGGGGGTTCGGCGCGACGCAGGAGGACGGAGCACCGTTCACCTACTGGGACTCGGCCGCCGACGCCGTCGCGCTGCTCGACCACCTCGGTGTGGACTCGGCGGCGTGGGTCGGGATGTCCCAGGGCGGCTACCTGTCGCTGCGGGCCGCGCTCGCTCACCCCGACCGTGTGCGGGCCCTCGTGCTCATCGACACGGCCGCGGACCGCGACGACGAAGCGACCATCGCCGGCTACCGGGAGCTGTTGGCGACGTGGGCTCAGGGCACGCAGGCGGAACGCCAGGAGGTCGCCGGCATCGTCGGGGCCATCATCCTCGGCGACGAACGGCTTGCGGCCGAGTGGATCCCCACGTGGCTGGCCGAGGACCCGCAGCGCATGGTGGCTCCGGCGGAAGCGCTGCTTGGCCGGGACGACGTCAGCCCACGGCTCACCGAGATCGAGGCTCCCGCGCTGGTCATCCACGGCACGCAGGATCAGGCGGTCGGGCTGGCCCGCGGAGAGGCGCTCTGTGCGGGCCTGCCCGACTGCCGCGCACTCGTACGCGTCGAGGGCGCGGCGCACGCCGCCAACCTCACCCACCCCGAGACGGTGAACCCCGCGCTCGTCTCGTTCCTCGACGAGGTCGTCTGACCCGGCAGACCGGCCCCGCTGCGCGGTAGCCTGCGCGCCTATGGACGCCAACACCGACCTGGAACGACCCTACGCCGGCTACCTCGAGGACCTGCTCGGCCGCCTCGAGTCTGACATCGCCGCCGCCGAACCGCTGCAGTCCGGCCACGCCGGGAGCGATCCCGGCCTCCGCGAGCGGGCGACCGCGGGGGTCGTGCGCCGCGCCGACGACCTCGTCGCGTTGTCCCGGGACATCCACGCCAACCCCGAGCTGGGGTTCCAGGAGCACTACGCGGCGCAGCGGGTGGCGCGCGTGCTCGGGTCATACGGGCACGATCTGCAGGTGGGTCGTTGGGGCCTCGACACCGCGGTGCTCGCACGCGCCGGGGACGGGTACCCCCGCGTGGCCATCCTCGCCGAGTACGACGCACTGCCGGGCATCGGCCACGCCTGCGGGCACAACGTGATCTGCGCCACCGCCGTCGGCGCGTTCCTCGCCGTGGCCGAGCTGATCGGCGACGTGGGCGGGTCGGTCGAGCTCATCGGCTGCCCGGCCGAGGAGGGCGGGGGCGGCAAGGAGTACATCGCACGCGCCGGCGGCTTCGACGACATCGACGCGGCGCTCATGCTGCACCCGTTCGGCGCCGACGTCGCCGAGCACGTCTGGCTCGGCGTACGCACGGTCGACGTGACCTACCACGGGCTGTCGGCCCACGCCGCGGCGATGCCCCACCTCGGCCGCAACGCCCTCGACGCCGCCGTCACCGCCTACCAGGGCATGGCGCAGCTCCGCCAGCACATGCTGCCCACGGATCGCATCCACGGCATCATCACCGACGGCGGGCAGAAGCCCAACATCGTGCCCGAGCGGGCGGCGCTGTCGTTCTTCCTGCGCTCCCTGAACCCCGACGGGCTCGCCGAGCTCACCGGCAAGGCCAGCGCGGTCTTCCACGCCGCCGCCCACGGGACCGGCACCCGGGCCGAGCTCCACTGGGACCCCTGCCCCGTGTACCTGCCGGTGCGCAACAACCACGCGCTCGCCGCGCGCTACGCGGCGAACCTCGCGCCCCGTGGCCGCAAGGTCGTGGGCAAGGGCGTGCTGCCGGCGGAGATGACGGGCTCGACGGACCTCGGCAACGTGAGCGTGCGCGTGCCGGCGATCCACCCACTGCTTGCGATCGCCCCGCCCACCGTGACGATCCACAACCCGGAGTTCACCACCTGGGCGGCCAGCAGCCGCGCGGACGAGGGCACGATCGACGGGGCGATCGGGCTGGCGGCGACGGCGCTCGACTTCCTCGCCGACGAGGCGCTGCGCAAGAGCGTGGCCGACGAGTTCGAGGTCGCCGGCGGCGTCGTCGACGTCGACGCGCTCCTGGCTGCCGACTGACCCCCACGTGACGGCGGCGCACGCGGGCACGCAGGACCGCTAGGCCCGGACGCGCTCGCGGGCGAGCAGCCACGCGGCCAGCGCCAGCGCGGCAACGACCGGCAGCAGCAGCGCGACGCTGCTGCCGGTCGCCTCGGTGAGCCAGGACTGGGCGGTCCGGCCCTCTGCAAGCCGCTCCCACCACGCGACGAGCGCGGTCTCCGTGCGCGGCATGAGCGGCTGGGTGAAGGTCGCCAGCCCCATCGTGGCCGCGCCGACCAGAGCCGCAGCCCAGCCAGCCACGGGCATGCGCTTCCACGCCCAGGCGACCCCCCCGGCGAGGAAGGGGAGCGCCACGGTGATGTAGCGGGGCCCCGGCGAGGCGCCGCCGGTGGGGTTGCCCCAGCCGGACATCAGCAGCACGAACGCGGTGAGCACCGCCAGTCCGACGAGCGCGTCGCGCCTCCCGGAGCCTCCGCGGACGGCGAGGGCGACGAGGCCGATGCTGCCGACGAGCACGACCGGGGTGAGCACCAACAGGCCCCGTTCGCCGGCGAGCACGGCGAACAGCGCGCCGGCCTCGGGTCGGCCGACGCCCATGAACCCCTCGGCGTGGAGGTGGGCGAACTCGGAGTGGCGGTAGCCGGTCTGCAGCGGACCCCCGAAGGCGAGGGTGTGGTAGATCCCGAGCAGTGTCGCCGGCCCCGCCCCGCCCACGGCGACCCACAGGGCCCGCACCCCCCACGAGACGGCAGCGACGACCATGACCGTCACCGCGACGATCCCCGCGGTGTACTCGACGCTGACGGCCGCGCCGGCCAGCGCGCCGGCCGCGACCAGTCGCCACGCGCGCGGTCCGTCCTCGGCGGTGAGCACCAGGTAGGCCACGAGGCCGAGCAGTGCGGCGAGCACATGGCTGAACAGCACGGTCCCGAACGGCAGCAGGAGGCTGGCCACGGCGAGCGCCAGCGCCGCATGCGTGGCTCGCCGGGGCACCACCCGCAGGGCGAGTCGGCGCATCGCGACGGCCAGCAGGGCGGCGGGCAGCATCGCCGACACGAACGTCACCGCCCACAGGCCCGGGTCCCCGAAGACCTGAGCGTTCGTCGCCGGGTGCCCGCCCAGCCCCCGGTAGAGCGCGTAGGCGGGCACCCCGACGAGCGGCTGGCCCGGAGCCTTGTCGGACAGCACCCGGCCGTCGTGCTCCGCCCGGTCGACGCTCAGCAGGTGCTCGTAGTCGTCGAGCGCGATGCTGCGTGCGTCCCACAGCGCCGCCGTGAGCGCGTAGCGGGAGGCCTGCTGCGCCATCAGCGGCTGCAGGACCGGCGCGACGAGCAGGAGCACGACGATCGCGAGCAGCACGTCGCTGCGCCACCGGGCCCACCAGCCCGCGGCCCCGACCGCGGGCGGCGGGACAGCGGCCTCGCGGTGCCCCGGCTCGTCGCGGATGCCCATCCGTGTCCACGCTACCGGACCGCGGCTGTCGCCATGGGCAGGGTTGGGGCGTGCGGTTGCGGGCAATGGTCGGGCAGAACCCAGGACACCCGAGAGCCCTACCTCGCCGTGCGCACCCTGCCCGCAACGCTGAACGGCCGCTACCGCCTGCTCGCCCCCCTCGG
>SKPY01000063.1 GCA_007119305.1 Nitriliruptorales bacterium | reverse complement strand
GGCAGCCTGGCGCGCGCGGTGATCGCCTGGTCCGGCGCGCCCAAGCCCACTGCGCTGCGCCATGACGCCGCGGAGGCGGTGTGCGTCGGCCTCTACGCGGTGCTCGCCCTCGGCTGGCTCGACCGCTTGCCGCCCGAGCTCGATCCCACCCGCCGCTGACACGGGAAGCGCGGGCGCGCGCCGGTGGGCGGCCGGCCCCGCCTCATAGGCTGCACGGCCCGCCGCTAGCATGGCGTGCCCCATGGCTGACACGATCGCTGACTGGACGCAGCTCGTTGCGGCGAGCTACCCCGAACGTGACGCGGCGAGCTGGGACGCGCCCGGCCTGCACGTCGGCGACCCCGCCGACCCCGTCACCGCGGTGCTCGTCGCGCTCGACGTCACGGAGGCGGTGCTCGACGAGGCGCTGGAGCGTGGCGCCGACCTCGTGCTCGCCCATCACCCGCTGCTGTTCCGACCGCTCGAGCGGCTCACGCCGGCGACGGCGAGCGGCCGCCTCGCCCTGCGGGCTGCGCGCGAGCGCATCGGGGTCCTCGCCGCGCACACGAACTTCGACGCCGCGGTGCCCGGCACGACGGAACCGATCGTTGGCCTGCTCGGCCTCGAGGACGTGCAACCGCTGGAGCCCGCACCGCCGGACGAGGACGTGAAGCTCGTCACGTTCGTCCCGCGGGAGCACACGGCGGCGGTCCTGTCGGCGCTGTCGGCTGCGGGCGCGGGGGTCATCGGCGAGTACGACCACTGCGGGTTCCGCAGCGAAGGCACGGGTACGTTCCGCCCCTCCCCTGACGCCCACCCGCACCTGGGCGAGCGGGGCGAGGTCAACGAGGTCGCCGAGCACCGTCTCGAGGTCGTCGTGCCGCGTGCCGGGCTGGACGCCGCAGTCGCGGCGCTCTGGGCGGCGCATCCGTACGAGGAGGTCGCCTACGACGTCTACCCGCTCCTGCCGGGACGCAGCACGAAGGGGCTGGGACGGGTGGGCACCCTGCCCGAGCCGGCCCGGCTGGGCGCTCTCGCCGACCGGCTCGCGACCGACCTGCCGTCGCCGCACCTGCGTCTCGCCGGCGACCCCGACCGCAGGGTGACCAGGGTGGCCGCGTGCGGCGGCGCCGGCGACAGCCTCATCCCCGTCGCGCTGGCGGCAGGGGCCGAGTGCTACGTCACCGGCGACCTGCGGCACCACCCGACCCTCGACGCCCTGACGCAGGGCATGGCGTGCATCGACGCGGGCCACCACGCCACCGAGGCGGCGGCGCTGCCGGAGCTCCGCGCACGGCTGGCGGCGTCCGGACGGGCGCACGGCCTCACCGCGCGACTGGTAGCGTCCGCGCTGTCGACGGACCCATGGGGCGACTACCGCCCACCGAGGTGAGGAGCCAGCCATCGTGATCCCGGCGACGAGGGAGGAGCAGCAGCGGCTGCTGGAGCTCCAGCACCTCGACACCGCCATCCACCAGCTCGAGCACCGGCGCGCGCACCTGCCTGAGCAGAAGGCCCTGGACGAGAACGCCGCGACCCTGCAGCAGCTCGCGGCCGACTACGCCACCAACAAGGACGACCTCGAGACGGCTGAGCGCGCCCAGCGCCGGCTCGAGGAGGAGATCAGCACCGTCGAGGCACGCCGCAAGTCCGAGGAGGGGCGGATGTACTCGGGGCTCATCACCTCCGAGAAGGAGCTCGGCGCGCTGCGCAACGAGATCGCCGCGCTCAGAGCTCGAAAAAGCGACCTCGAAGACGAGCTTCTCGAGGTCATGGAACGGGTCGAGGAGCTGACCGGCATGGTCGGGAGCCTGCGCAGCCGCCACGAGGAGCTCAGCGGCAAGGCCGACGAGCTGACCAAGGCCCGCGACGAGGCGGCCACCGAGATCGACGCGGAGCTCGCCGCGCGGCGAGCGGAGCGGCACACGGTCGCGGGGGACGTCGACGCGGAGCTGCTCGACACGTACACGCGTCTGCGGGATCGCAAGGGCGGTGTGGCCCTCGCAGCGCTCGACGGGCGGACGTGCTCCGGTTGCCGCCTCGAGCTCACGGCGATCGAGCTGGAAGAGGTCCGCGAGGCAGCGGCCCGGGGATTGGGCAAGTGCGCCCAGTGCGACCGGCTGCTCATCGTCACGTAGCGATGGGCTACCGGCTGGCATGCGGCGAACCTGTGGCGGACGGGCTGCGCAGGGCGCTGGTGGAAGAGCTCGACAGCGCGGCTGCCGCGCTCGCCGACCTCCGGGGCGAGCAGCTCGCTGAGGGCGTGCACGAGGCACGCAAGTCGCTGAAGAAGTCTCGGACCATCATCCGCCTGCTGCGCGACCTGCTCGGGCAGGAACGCTACGCCGTCGCGAACGGTCGCTTGCGTGCTGCCGGACGGGCGCTGTCGAGCACCCGCGACGCCGACGTGCTCGTGGCCGGCCTCGAGGGCATCCTCGCGCGCGGGCAGCTGCAGCCGGCCACGGTCGCAGGCCTGCGTGAGCGGCTCGCGGCGGAGCGGGCCGAGGCCCACCGCCTCGCCACGGAGCTCGCTGGCCCCCGCAGCGAGGCCCTCGAGCGCATCGCGGCCGGACGCGCCGACGCGGAGCGTTGGCAGCTTGCGGGCGCGGACCAGACCGCAGCGGTGCTGGCGGGCCTCACGCGCCTGTACCGGCGCGGACAACGACGCATGCTGGCCGCACACGAGGACCCGTCGCCCACTGCCCTCCACGAATGGCGCAAGCGGGTCAAGGATCTCGGCTACACCCTGCGGCTCGTCGCACCGGCGTGGCCGGCGGTGCTCGAGCCGCTGGCCGCGGAGGCGCAGCGGCAGTGGGATCTCCTCGGCGACGATCACGACCTCGTGCTGCTCGCTGAGGCGGCCACGGTGCGGTCGGAGGTGTTCGCCCGACGCACGGACCTCGACGCGTTCCACGACGTCATCGCCGCCCGCAGAGCGGAGCTGCAGCAGGAGGCGTTCGCGCTGGGCGCCCGACTGTACGCGGACAAGCCCAACGCCTTTGCTCGGCGGATCGACACGTGGCTGGAGGTCTGGAACGCGGACGACCAGGCACGCTGAACGGTCACGCGCCGCTGGCGCCGTGGCCGGAGCGCCGACGCTCGGCTATGCCGGTCAACAGCTCGAGCACGACACGGTTGGCCAGCGCCGCCGTGCGGTCCCCGGGCTGGTCGTAGTGCGGGGCGACCTCGACGACGTCGGCGCCGACCACGGGTAGGTCGTGGCCGAGTCGGCGCACCGTGGCGAGCAGCTCGCGGGCGGTCAGCCCGCCCGGTTCCGGTGTGCCGGTGGCGGGGGCCGCGCTCGGGTCGACGACGTCGATGTCGACGGACACGAACACCCCGCGCGCACCGCCGGCGGTCGCGTGCGCCACCGCCTCCGCGGTCACCGCCTCCAGACCCCGGCGGACGATGTCAGCCATGAAGTAGCTGCGCATGCCCTCGTCGCGCATCCACGCGACGGTCGCCGGCGGCGGCCAGTAGCCCCGCAGCCCGATCTGGACGAAGCGGTGTCCGGGCACGGCCCCGGATTCGATCAGGCGGCGCATCGGGGTGCCGTGCCCGTGGAGCTCGCCGTAGTGGGTCTCAGCGGTGTCGGCGTGCGCGTCGAAGTGCACGAGTGCGACCTCCCCGAACCCGTGGACGCGCGCGACGCCGGTGGCGCTCGCGTAGGTCACCGTGTGGTCGCCGCCGAGCACCACCGGCACGGCACCCGCGGCGGCCACCGTGCTGACGTGCTCTTCGATCGCTTGCAGCGACCGCTCGACATAGCCGGGCACCACCGGGGCGTCCCCGGCGTCGAGCACCGGCAGGTCGGTCAGCGGGTCCACGCCGGCGACGAGATGGGGCCGCTTGCCGTCGGGCGGCAGGTAGTCGGCCTCCCGGATGGCCTTGGGGCCGAAGCGGGCGCCCGGCCGGTTGGTCGTTCCCCAATCGAAGGGCGCCCCGAGGATCACAACCTCACCTGGGGCAGCGTCGGCATGGTGGCGTGCGGGCACACCCGCGAACGAGCCGCGGGCGTTCCACGCGCTCAGGCCTGCCGGGTCGAAGGGCTCAGAGCGTTCGGTGTCCATGGCGGGAGTATCGCGGCACGACCGGCGCAGCTGCCAGCAGCGGCTGGCCCCAGCCGGCGGACGAAGAGGGTGGACCGGTGGGGCCCCGAGCCCGTTCGGTGGGGGAGCGCCGAACGGACGGGGCGGGGCCCTCGGTCGCCGGGGTAGGTACGAACCCAGCGCTGACCCGGATGAGCTCGCACCCTGACTACCCTGTCCAACGCACGGCCGGGCGGATTCGTTCCCGCCTGCGCGCTTCGGCAGCGCCGGTCTCAGGCAGATGGCCCTCACGGAGGGGAGTCGATCGGCCCGGCAGAGCGTCCCGACGGGCGGCATCCTGCGGGCGTACGGAGGTGACTGCCATGCCTGCCCGGACCGCACCCCGGCCGCGGCGTGAGCGGATCCTGATCGGCGCGATCGTCACGGCGGGAATCGTGCTCGTGGCCCTCATTGCGCTGCTGGCCCTGCAGCTGCGCGTTGGGCCGGACACGCCGGCGGTGTCGCCTACGGACGTCGCCGAGTCGCCGACCCCCGTCGTGACGCCCACACCCTCCCCAACCCCTGACCCGACGCCCACGCCGCCCACGACGGCAGCGACGCCCACGCCGGCCCCGACGCCTACGCCGGCCCCGACGCCCACGCCGGCCCCGACGCCTACGCCGGCCCCGACGCCCACGCCG
>SKPY01000507.1 GCA_007119305.1 Nitriliruptorales bacterium | reverse complement strand
GCTTCGGCGATGGGCAGGAACACGCTGGGGGGCACGCGCCCGCGGGTGGGATGGTGCCAGCGTGCGAGGGCCTCGCACCACACCACCGTGCCGGTGCTGAGGTCCAGCTCCGGCTGGTACTCCACGCGCAGCTGGTCGTCGGCATCGAGGGCGCGGCGCAGGTCGTCGCCCAGCGTGAGGCGGGTGATGCGCCGTTGACGCAGCGGCTCGGTGTACTCCTCGATGCTCCCACCGCCGCGCTGCTTCGCCTCGTACATCGCCACGTCAGCGCAGCTCAGCATCTCGGTCGCGGTCATGCCCCGGCCGCCGTGGGCGAGCCCGACGCTGACCGACACGGCGGTCTCGATCCCCTCGGCCCGGTAGGGCTCCCTGAACGCTCCCTGGATACGGGTGGCGAGACGCCGGCTGGCGTCGGGCCGGGCCGTCCCCCGCAGCAACAGGCCGAACTCGTCGCCGCCGAGGCGGCCGACGACGGTCGGCGCGCCGGCGACGGCGCTCAGGCGCCGGGCGACCTCGCGCAGGACGTCGTCGCCCACCTTGTGGCCGAGCCCGTCGTTGATCAGCTTGTAGCCGTCGAGGTCCACGCACAGCACGTGGGTGGTGGCGGGCTCGGCGCGCAGCGCAGCGTCGAGCTCCCGCAGGAACTCGGTGCGGTTCACCAGGCCGGTGACGTCGTCGAAGCGGGCGACGCGCAGCAGCTCGCGGCCCCGGGCCTCCCGATCCACGACGGCTGCGAGCAGGTTGCCCACCGCCTGGAGCAGCACGAGGTCGGCGGTGCCGAGGTCGCTGCCCTCCAGCGCGCAGGCGCGCAGCATCCCGATCGGGCCCGCGCTCCCGTGCAGCATCACCAGGCCCGGCCTCGACGACGGCGAGCCGCCACCCGTCACGAGCACGGCGTGCGCCTCGGCGAGCACCTCGGCGCGCAGCACGGCGAACCGCTCGGGAGCGCAGCCGTGCGGCCGGTGGCTCGCCACGAGGATGACGTCAGCGCCGTCGGCGAGAACGACGAACAGCGCGGCGGGGACGGCCAGCTGGGTGAGCACCCGCCAGGCCTCCTCCCACACCTCGGACAACGGCGCGCCGCGCGCCGCAGCCAGCCCGAGCGAGGCCAACATGGCCTGCGCGCCCGCCTGGCGGGCCCTGGTCGCGAGGTCGTGCTCGGCGCTGTCGGGCTGCGCGAGCACGAGCACGGTCGACCGGCCGCCGTCGGCGCCCCCGACCGGAACCGCGCTCACGAGCAGCGCTGCGGGCTCCCCGTCCGCGCGCGTCAGCTCGGTGTGCAGCCACTGCGCACGATCCCTGTCGCCGAGCGCCTGGCGCAACAGCGGCTCGCCCGCAGCGGCAGCGCCCAACCGCTCCAGGGGGCTGCCGACGAGCTCACCGTCGGGATAGCCGAGCAGCTGCGACACGCCGGCGGAGCAGTGGGTGACGCGACCGCTGTCGTCAACCACCAGCAGCGGTGCATCCAGGCCGGGCAGTACCGGGGCCGCCGCAGTGCCCGACTCCTTGGTCGACATGCCCGCCTCCCAGGCAATGGGTGGGAGGCCCCCCACCCTAGGGTGCAGACACCTATCGTAACCTCAGGAGCACCAACGGTTGCGGCATCCCGGCCGCCGGGTCGGCGCCTCCGGCGGCTGCTCACATGCGGAACACGCCGTAACGCGGCTCGTCCACAGGCGCGTTCGCGCAGGCTGACAGCGCCAGGCCGAGCACCATGCGGGTGTCTGCCGGGTCGATCACCCCGTCGTCCCACAGGCGCGCGGTGGAGTAGTAGGGGTGCCCCTGGTGCTCGTACTGGTCGCGGATCGGGGCCTTGAACGCCCCCTCGTCTGCCGCCGACCACACCTCGCCCTGGCTCTCGACGGCGTCGCGGCGGATCGTGGCGAGCACGGTCGCGGCCTGCTCGCCCCCCATGACCGAGATCCGCGCGTTGGGCCACATCCACAGGAAGCGCGGGTCGTAGGCGCGCCCGCACATGCCGTAGTTGCCGGCGCCGAAGGAGCCACCGATGATCACCGTGAGCTTGGGCACGACCGAGCAGGACACGGCGGTGACCATCTTCGCCCCGTCCTTGGCGATGCCGCCCGCCTCGTACTCGCGCCCGACCATGAAGCCGGTGATGTTCTGCAGGAACACGAGCGGCACCCGGCGCTGGTTGCACAGCTCGATGAAGTGCGCGCCCTTGAGCGCGCTCTCGCTGAACAGGATCCCGTTGTTCGCGACGATGCCGACGGGGTGGCCGTGGATGCGGGCGAACCCGGTCACGAGCGTGGTGCCGTAGAGGGCCTTGAACTCGTGGAAGCGGCTCGCGTCGACGATGCGGGCGATGACCTCACGCACCTCGTAGGGCGTGCGGGTGTCGGGCGGCACGACGCCGTACAGCCCCTTGGGGTCGACGGCCGGCTCCGCGGTCACCGTGCACTCCCACGGCGGCGGGGGCTTGGCCGGCAGGGAGGCCACGATCGAGCGAACGATCTGCAGGGCGTGCGCGTCGTCGTCCGCCAGATGGTCGGTCACCCCCGAGGTGCGGGTGTGCAGGTCCCCGCCGCCGAGCTCCTCGGCGGAGACGACCTCACCGGTCGCCGCCTTCACCAGCGGCGGCCCGCCGAGGAAGATCGTGCCCTGGTTGCGCACGATCACCGACTCGTCGCTCATCGCGGGCACGTACGCCCCGCCGGCCGTGCACGAGCCGAGCACGGCGGCGATCTGCGGGATGCCGCGCGCCGACATCGTGGCCTGGTTGAAGAAGATCCGCCCGAAGTGGTCCCGGTCCGGGAAGACCTCATCCTGGCGCGGCAGGAAGGCGCCACCCGAGTCGACGAGGTAGATGCACGGCAGGCGGTTCGCGAGCGCGATCTCCTGGGCGCGCAGGTGCTTCTTCACGGTCATCGGGTAGTACGTCCCGCCCTTGACGGTGGCGTCGTTGGCCACGAGCACGCATTCGCGGCCTGCGACACGCCCGATGCCGGTGATGATGCCCGCGGCGGGTGCCGCGTCGTCGTACAGGCCGTGGGCGGCCAGTGGCGAGAGCTCGAGGAAAGGGCTGCCGAGGTCGACGAGGTCGTCCACGCGCGCGCGCGGGAGCAGCTTGCCGCGTTCGAGGTGCCGGTCGCGCGCCCGGGCCCCCCCGCCCTCGCGCACCCGCGCCAGCTGCTCCGCGAGGTCGGCCGCGAGGCGCTCGTGCGCCTCGACGTTGTGCCGGTAGGTCGCGGAGGCCGGGTCGGCGGCGCTGGTCAGGGTGTCGGTCATCCCTCGGGCTCCTCGTCGCGCCGGGCGCGTGCGATCAGGGCGGAAGGCTACCGCCCCGGATGGTCACGCCCCGTCCACTTGCGCGCCGGCTCGTGGGAGCGCATCCTCGGCCGGCCATGCAGCGCCGTCCCCTCGCCCCCTGGCTGCTCGCCGTCGCGCTGGTCGCGGCGTCGGCGTGCACCGGTGTGCCGGAGGCCACGCCCACGGCGACGCCCGAGGGTCAGGCGGTCCGACCCGCGGCGACCCCCACCCCCAGCCCGACCCCCACGCCGCTGGCCGCCGAGCCTGCGCCGCCCTTCGAGCTCGCAGCCGACCCGGTGCACGTTCTCGACACCGACAACGCCCCGATCCTGTCGACGGAGCCCCGTGGCGTGGACGAAACCGCCGCGGAGCAGGCCGCACAGGACGCCACCGCGGTCCTCGAAGCGTTCCTCAACGCGCAGTACACCGACCCGGCGACGTGGTTCTCCGAGGCGCCGCTCGCAGCGCTCCTCACCGACGGCGCGCAGCAGGCGCTGGGCGACGAGGAGCGCCGCGGCCTCGGGGTCCTCGACCTCGACGTGCAACGAGTGGAACCGGGGCCAGCGAGCGTGGATCCCATGGTCACGATGCACGGGTCGACCCCACGCCACGTCACGCTGACGTTTCACGCCGCCCTCGTGGGCGTGCTGACCAGCGGCGCGGAGATCGCGATCACCCAGGCGGGGCATGCCGTGTTCGTGCCGGACGGGCACGGCTGGCGAGCGCAGGCCGTCGACGTGACGCTGGAGCGGGAGGAGGAGCCGTGACGGCGGGCGCGGCGCGGCGCGCGTCGGCCCTGCCGGCCCTGGCGCGCCTCGCGACGAGCCTCGTTGTGGTGGCCACGGCCCTCGGCCTGCTCGCTGCGGGAGCCGTCGCCGCCACGCTGCACCGGGCGGACGTCCGGCCGCCCTACGCGCACGACGGTCTGCTGGTCGTCCTCGTCATCGGGTCCGACATCGGCATGCCGTATCGGTCGGGCGATCCGCTGCGCGGCCGCGCCGACGGCCTCCACCTCCTCGCCGTCGACACGGAGGCACGGGCGGCCACCATCGTGAACATCCCCCGCGACACCCTCGCAGGAGGCACGAAGATCAACGCGCACCTCGCGTTCGGCGGCCCGGAGCGCCAGGTATCCGCGGTCGAGGACTACACGGGCATCCCGATCGACCACTACGCCCTCACCACCTTCCGCGGCATCGAGGAGATGACACGGATCCTCGGCGGCGTGGAGGTCGAGGTGGAGCGCCGCATGGTCGACCGCTTCTCTGGATCGAACCTGCATCCGGGGCGGCAGACGCTGGACGGGGAGCAGTCGCTCGCCTTCGTGCGCGACCGCAACTCCCACCCCGACGGCGACTTCGGGCGCACCCGCACCCACGGGCTGTTCATGCGCTCCGTGCACGAGCAGGTCGTCTCCCGCCACAACGACCTGCGCGACCTCACCTACCTCACGGCGCACTTCGCCCGCACCACGGTCACGGACATCCCCGCCGACCAGCTGCTGCCGCTGGCGCTGCTCGCCACGCAGATCGACCCGGCCGACGTGCACCAGGAGGCGCTGTCGGGCTCGTTCGGCACGACGAGCGGCGGCGCGTCGATCGTGCACCTGCAGTCGGGGGACGCGTTCGAGCGCATCCGCCGCGGCGAGGTCGGCCCGCCGCGGTGACCGCTGGGGGCAACCCTGCGCCCACGACGGGCGTCGTACCCTGTGGGTCAGCTCGACAAGGAGCCCAGAATGCGCCGCTTCGCCCTGCTCGCGCTCGGCCTCGGTCTGCTCGTCGCCCTCGCCGCCTGCGGTGAGACGGAGCCGGCCGCGGCGCCGACACCCGAGCCCGCGACACCCAGCCCGGAACCGGCCGAGACGCCGGAAGCGACCCCGACGCCCACCCCGACGCCGGAACCGACGCCGACCGACGAGCCGCCGCCCGACGACGGCGTCGACGAGGTGACGGTGTACTTCGCCCGTGACCACGACTCCGGGGTGTGGGTCGAGCCGGAGGTCGTCGCGCTCGACGAGCCGACCGTCGCCGTCGCGCGTGCGGCGTACGAGGCGCTCGTCGCAGGCGAGCCCCGTGAACCCGGACGCATGAGCCTCGCCGGGGCGGGCGCGCAGGTGCTCGACGTGAACATCGCCGGCGGGATCCTCACGGTGGACTTCAACGACGCGCTCGTGCCCGACGAGGGGCTGGGTGCCGCCTACGAGGAGGCGCTCGTGCAGCAGATCGCGCACACCGGAGCGCAGTTCGAGGGCGTCGACGCGGTGCAGATCCGTATCGAGGGAGCTCAGGTCGAGTCGCTCGCCGGACACGTCGGCGTGGAGGACCCGGTCGCCCCTGACGAGCTCGCGCTGTCGCCGATCACGTTCACCTCCCACTTCTCCACCGACAGCGTGGACGTCGGTGACGTGGCGGTCGGCGGCGAGGCCAGCACCTTCGAGGCCACGATCGAGCTCCAGCTCGTCGCACCCGACGGCAGCGTCGCCGAGGACACGTTCACGACCGCGACGGCCGGCGGTCCCGAGCGCGGGACGTGGGAGCACACGTTCACCCTGCCGGAGCCCGGCGTGTGGACGATCCGCGCGCTCGAGCCCGACCCGTCCGCGGGGGAGGGCCGCCCGCCGTTCGAGGTCACCCTCGAGCTGGAGGCCGGCTGAGGCGCAGATGCTCGACGTCGCCCGCGGTGACGGCGACCACCTCGCCGGGGCGCACCTGGACTGCCAGCGCCCCGGTGGCGGCCACGTCGCGGGCGTCGCCCACGAGCTCCTCGCCGCTGCCGAGCCGCACGCGCACGCGCTGGCCGAGCGTGGCGCACCGCGCCCGGTAGTGGGTGAGGAAGGCCGTGGGCGCGGACTGCCACGCGGCGTAGCGGTTGCCGAGCACGCCGATGAGGCCGGCGAGCAGCCGCCAGCGGTCGACCGGCCTGTCGGTCACCTCGGCCAGTGACGTGGCGGCGGCGAGCTCCGCCGGCCGCTCGACACCCCGCCAGTCCACGTTGAGCCCGACCCCGGCGACCGCCGCGCCGGCCGTGTCGCTCTCCACGAGGATGCCTGCGCACTTGCGCCCCGCGACGAGCAGGTCGTTGGGCCATTTGAGCGCCACGGCGCTGCCCGGAACGTGCGCCTCCACGACCTCGGCGAGCGCAAGGCCCACGAGCAGCGGCAGCAGCTGGGCTGTCTCGGCGGGCACCCGCGGACGCAGCAGGATCGAGAGCATGAGGGAGGTGCCCGCCGGAGCGACCCATGTCCGTCCCTGGCGGCCCCGACCGGCGGTCTGCAGGTCGGCGGCGACCACGCAGCCCTCCGCATGACCCTCCCCGGCCAGTGCCAGGCAGCGGCGGTTCGTCGAGTCGATCTCCTCGTGCCACTCGAAGCCGCTGAGCAGCGACGGCCCTGCGAGCAGTCCCTCGATCAGGCGGGGGGGCGGACCGGTCACCGGCGGCTCGGGCCTCGTCGCATCAGCGCCCAGGCTACGCGAGCCGGCCTCCGCGGCAGGTGTCCGGCACGGGCGCCGGGGCACCGGCTGCCTACAATCCCCGCAAGCCGCAGATGAGGAGACCCCCGTGACCGACACCGAGGCCCGCTCCGACGCAGCGCCGCGCGCGACGACGCGGGACAAGCTCGAAGAGCTCCGCCGCCGCCTGCACGAGGCCGAGCACGCCGGCAGCGCGCGTGCCGTGGAGAAGCAGCACGCGAAGGGCAAGCTCACCGCCCGCGAGCGCATCGACCTGCTGCTCGACGACGACTCGTTCGTGGAGACCGACGCGCTCGCCGTGCATCGCGCGCGTGGGTTCGGCCTCGAGCACAGCCGCATCCCCGGGGACGGGGTGGTGACCGGCTACGGCACGGTCGACGGCCGGCGGGTCGTGGTGTTCAGCCAGGACTTCACCGTGTTCGGCGGCAGCCTCGGCGAGGTGTTCGCGGAGAAGATCGTGAAGGTCATGGACCTCGCGATCCGCATGGGCGTGCCGATGATCGGGCTGAACGACTCCGGCGGGGCGCGCATCCAGGAGGGCGTCGTCAGCCTCGGCGGCTACGGCGACATCTTCTACCGCAACGTCAAGGCCAGCGGCGTGATCCCGCAGATCTCGGCCATCATGGGCCCGTGCGCAGGCGGCGCGGTCTACTCGCCGGCGATGACGGACTTCATCTTCATGGTGAAGGAGACCTCGCACATGTTCATCACCGGTCCAGAGGTCATCAAGACGGTGACCGGCGAGGACGTCACGTTCGAGGAGCTCGGCGGCGCGATGAGCCACAACTCGAAGTCGGGCGTGGCGCACTTCGCGTCCGACTCCGAGGAGGCCTGCCTCGACGACATCCGCTACCTGCTGTCGTTCCTGCCTGACAACAACCTCGAGGAGCCACCGCGCTTCGACCCGACCGATGCGCCCGACCGCACGGACCCCGAGCTCGACACGCTCATCCCCGACAGCTCGAACACGCCCTACGACATCCGCGACGTCATCACCCGGGTGGTCGACGACGAGGAGTTCTTCGAGGTGCAGCCGTTCTGGGGGGACAACATCGTGATCGGGTTCGCCCGCCTGGACGGCCATCCCGTCGGCGTGGTCGCGAACCAGCCGATGCACCTCGCCGGCGTGCTCGACATCGCCAGCGCGCAGAAGGCCGGCCGGTTCGTGCGCACCTGCGACGCCTTCAACCTGCCGATCGTCACGTTCGTGGACGTCCCGGGCTTCATGCCCGGCACCGGGCAGGAATGGGGCGGGATCATCCGCCACGGCGCGAAGCTGCTGTACGCCTACTGCGAGGCGACCGTGCCGAAGCTCACGGTGATCACCCGCAAGGCCTACGGCGGGGCCTACGACGTCATGGGCTCCAAGCACGTCGGCGCGGACGTCAACTTCGCCTGGCCGACGGCCGAGATCGCGGTGATGGGGGCGCAGGGCGCGGTGAACATCCTCCACCGCAAGGAGATCGCGGAGGCCGACGATCCCGACGCCCGCCGGGCCGAGCTGATCGCCGAGTACGACGACGCGCTGCTCAACCCCTACAAGGCGGCGGAGCGGGGCTACCTCGACGCGGTGATCATGCCCAGCGACACCCGGCCCCAGCTCGTCAAGGCCCTGCGCTTCGCCCTCACGAAGCGCCACGTCCGCCCACCGCGCAAGCACGGCAACATCCCGCTGTGACGGGTGCGGACCCCGGTTCGACGACGACGTTCCCGGCCGCCCCGCTCGACGCACGCGCCCGCGGCCTGCTGGTCGGCTGGCTCAGCGCATGGTTCGTCCTCGTCGCCGCGCTGCTCGGCTGGTCGCTCGCCGGCGGGGGCCTGGTCGCCAGCGCCGCTGCGGTGGTGGCGGGGACGGTGCTGCCGCTCGCGGTGCTCGTGCGCCTGGCCGGCTTCCCGACGGCGTACGAGCTGCACGACGGTGCCCTGACGATCCGCCGGCACCTGGGGGCCGCGCAGACGTTCGCGATCCGCCGGCCGGTGTCCCGCGACCGCCGCGCGCGCGAGCTGCGCCGGCGCGGCCGCCTCCTCGGCAGCGCCTACGGCTGCCGTGTCCTGGCGTGGCCCACTCCCGGCAGCGGCGAGAAGCTCCTCGTGGCCACCACCGACCTCGAACGTGCAGTGCGCCTGGCGTGCCCCGCGGGCGCTGTGCTGGTGACCCCCGCCGACCCCGAGGCGTTCCTGCGTGCTGCGCGCGCGCTGGCTGCCCCGCCGCCGTAAGCGGACCGCGGGGGCTCGCAGGGCCGGTGCCGACGCACTACCGTTTGGGGGGATGGATGCCGATCGCGTCGCGTTCCGCGCCGCGCCCCTGGACGGCCCGGCACGGCTGGCCATCGCCGCCGGCGGTGGGCTCGCGCTGCTGGTCATCGGCTGGCTGCTGCGCGCCGCCACCGATGCCCCGGGGAGCTTGTGGGGTCACCCCGCCTGGTGGCTCGCGGTGGTGCTGATCGCGCTGCTCGGCCCGGCGGTGGTGAGCGACTGGCTGCGGGCCCCCACCGGCTACTCGCTCGGCGGCGGGGAGCTGCGGATCCACCGGCGCCGCGGCAAGGACATGGCCTTCCCCGTCACGGGCGAGGTCGACCGCTGTCCCGAGGCGACCGCCCTGCGACGTCGAGGGGTCTTCTACGGGTGCCGCTGGATCCCGGTCGGCACCCGCAAGCCCAGGCGCAACCCCTTCAAGGAGGAGGGGCCGTCCATCTACGTCGCGGCGACCGACCTGTCCCGTGCGGTCCAGCTGGAGATCCCGCGGGGCACGGCCATCGTGACGCCTGCAGATCCGGACGCGTTCGTCGACGCGGCCGAGTGGCGGCTGTGACCCGCCGGGACGAGACGGCTACCCGGACCTTCACGGCCGCGCCGCTGGACCGACCCACGCGGGTCGTGACGTTCGCCGTCATCGTCCTGTTCATCGTCGTGCTGCCGATCGTGGCGCTCACCGGCAACCGCACCGGAGCGGCGAGCGGGGCCGTGCTGGGCACGACGGCCGGCCTGCTGCTCCTCGGCGCGTGGGGCTTCTCCCCCGAGGCCTACGAGCTCGACGGCGCCACCCTGCGCATCCGCCGGCGGCTGTTCGGCAGCCGGGCGTTCACGCTGCGCAAACCCCCGAAGCGTGCACCGGCGACACTCGGGCTCGGGGTCCGCTTCGGGCTGTCCGGAGGGGTCTTCGGGTGGGCGGGCACCTTCTGGCAGGCGGGCGTCGGCCGCTACCATGCCTACTTCACCGACCGCTCGCGGCTCGTGGCGTGCGAGACCGACCACGGGCTCGTCGTCGTGAGCCCCGCCGACCCCAAGGCCTTCCTGCGCAGCGCGAAGAGGACGATGCAGTGACCGGACCAGGCCTCGCGGACGGCACCCGCCTGGTGCTCACCGGCAACCCGACCGCGGCCGAGACGGCGGCGGCCGTGCTCGCCGTCGACGCGGCCCGTCGCACGGCACAGGCCAAGCGCCGCCCGCGCCGGCGGCCTGCCTGGGTGGCGGCGGCCCGTCGCGAAGGCGTCGAGGGACGGCTGGTGGCGTCTCCGGCGGACCTGCGCTGAGCAGCGGTCAGTCGGGAGCGGCTCCGGGTCGTCGGGGCTAGCTGCTGACCTCGACCTCGAACACCATGCCGGCCTCGCGGTGACCGGGCACCGAGCAGTAGAAGGTGTAGTCGCCGGCGTCGAGCCCGACGTCGCCCTCGGCCGTCTCCCCGCCCATGATCTCCGGGATGATCTCGCGGTCCCCGAGCTCCTCGACGACGAGGTCGTGCGGCAGGTTGCCCTCGTTCTCCATGCTGAAGCGGGTGGTGCCCTCGGGCAGGGTCGACGGCTCGTTGTCGTAGTAGATGTCGCCGGCGATCAGCTCGACGGTCTCCACGATGTCGTCGTCGACCGGGACGTCGTCGTCGACCGGCGCCTCGTCGTCATCACGCATCTCCGCGGGCACCTGCTCCTCGAGCGTGATGGACGGCTCCTGCTCGGTGCACGCGGACAGCACGAGCACGCCGACGAGGGCGAGCGCGATCAAGGCAACACGGGGCATCAGGGCGGGCTCCTCAACACGCATGCCGGGCTGCATCGTAGCGGGCCGCGGCGGGACGGACTGCGCTTGTGAACGAACGCACGAGCAAGTCTAGCCCGTGCGCGCGTCGGCGCCGCAGGCGGGTCGCCGTGCCCGTGCACGGCAGTGGCCCGAAGCCGTGGCCTGGCGTCCTGGCGGTCCTGTGCGGCTAGCATGCGCCGGGGAACGACAGACGAGGACACCGATGTTTCGAGCCGTACTGGTCGCCAACCGGGGCGAGATCGCGCTCCGGGTCTTCCGCGCCTGCAAGGAGCTCGGCATCCGCACCGTCGGCGTGTACTCCGAGGCCGACCGGGGGGCGCCGTGGCTCGCCCTCGCCGACGAGGCGCACCTGCTCGGTCCGGCTCCCGCCGCCGAGAGCTACCTGCACGGCGCGCGCATCCTCGAGGTCGCAGCCGCCGCCGACGCCGAGGCGATCCACCCTGGCTACGGCTTCCTGGCGGAGAACGCCGACTTCGCGCGCAGCGTCATCGACGCGGGCCTCGTGTGGGTCGGACCGCCGGTCAAGGCGATCACCGCGATGGGTGACAAGCTGTCGGCGCGCGAGACCGCGCGCGCCGCCGACTGCCCGGTCGTGCCCGGCACGATGGAGCCCACCGAGGACCCAGACGTCGTCCGCGCGTTCGCTGCCGAGCACGGCTACCCGGTCGCGATCAAGGCGGCGTACGGCGGGGGCGGCCGCGGCCTCAAGGTCGTCCGCGCCGACGCCGAGCTCGCCGAGGCGCTCGAGGGTGCGCAGCGGGAGGCGCTCGCGGCCTTCGGGCGGGGCGAGGTCTACGTCGAGCGCTACCTCACCCGCCCGCGCCACATCGAGATCCAGGTGCTCGCCGACGCGCACGGCCACGTCGTCCACCTCGGGGAACGCGACTGCTCGAGCCAGCGGCGACACCAGAAGCTCATCGAGGAGGCGCCGGCCCCGGGCCTCGACGAGGCGGTCCGCCAGGCCATGGGCGCGGCCGCGATCAGGGTGTCCGAGGAGGTCGGCTACGTCGGGGCCGGGACCTGCGAGTTCCTCTACGAAGAGCCGGCGCAGGCCGGTGATCCCGCCTTCTACTTCCTCGAGATGAACACCCGCCTGCAGGTGGAGCATCCCGTAACCGAGCTCGTGACGGGCATCGACCTCGTGCACTGGCAGCTGCGCATCGCCGCCGGTGAGGAGCTCGGGTTCACGCAGGACGAGGTTGCGCTGCGGGGCCACGCCATGGAGGCGCGGATCAACGCCGAGCACGTCGCGGCCAACTTCGTGCCCGCGCCCGGGCGGATCACCGCCTGGCGCCCGCCGTCAGGGCCGGGCGTGCGCGTGGACGCCGGGGCCGAGGCCGGCTGGGAGATCCCGCGCGACTACGATTCGCTGGTCGCCAAGCTCGTGAGCTACGGCGCGACGCGGGAGGACGCCCGCCGCAAGCTCGCCCGGGCGCTGGACGAGTTCGTGATCGAGGGGGTGCCGACGACCATCGACTTCCACCGCTTCGCCGTCGAGCACCCCGACTTCGTGGCCGGCGACGTGTCGACGGTCTCGGTGGAGCGCGAGTGGGACCTGTCCGGCATCGCCGCCGCGGCGCCACCCGAGCCCGGCACGGGGCCCGTGGCGCCCTCCCGCACGCTGACCGTCGAGGTCGACGGCAAGCGCCTCGAAGTGGCGCTGTTCGAGCCCGACAGCCCCGGCGAGCAGCGCCCGCGGCGCGCACGCTCCGGCGGCGCGCCGGGCAGTGGCGGAGGCGGCGGCGCGACCGAGACCCTCGCCGCGCCGATGCAGGGCACGATCGTCAAGGTCGCGGTCGAGCAGGGCGAGCGCGTCGCCGCGGGCGACCTCGTGCTCGTGCTCGAGGCCATGAAGATGGAGAACCACATCTCCGCGCACCGCGACGGCGTCGTCGCCACCCTGCACGCCGCCGCCGGCGACGTGGTCAACACCGGCGACCCGCTCGCCACCATCGAGGACGCCGCCGGGGACGGCTCGTAGGCCGGCGCTGCCGCGGTCACTCGCCGAGGCGCCCCATCAGCAGGCGGGCGGTCTCCTGCACGCTGCCCGACATCGACGGGTAGATCGAGAACGCGTGCGCGAGCTGGCTGACCGTGAGCCGGTTGTGGACCGCGACCGACAAAGGGTGGATCAGGTCGCTCGCTCGTGCGGCGACGACGCACGCGCCGAGCACCGTGCCCGAGCCTGCCATCGCGTGCACCTTGCAGAAGCCGTCGGTCCACTCCCCCATCTTCGCCCGCGGGTTGCCGGTGAACGCCAGCGTGGTGGTCTCCACGGGCATCTGCGCGGTCTCGGCCTCCTCGGCGGTCATCCCCACCGTCGCGACCTCGGGATCGGTGAAGATGCATGCGGCGACGGACTCCCAGCGCAGCGGCGCCACCGCCTGACCGAGCGCGTGCCACATCGCGTTGCGGCCCTGCATCGCCGCGACGCTCGCCAGCATCATCCGGCCCGTGACGTCCCCGGCAGCGTAGATCGTCGGCACGTTCGTGCGGCTGACCCCGTCGACGGGCACTGCGCCTCGCTCACCGAGCTGCACCCCCGCGGCCTGCAGGCCCAACCGCTCGGAGGCGGGCACCTGACCGACGCAGTACAGCGCGTGTGATGCCTCGAGCCACTCCTGCGCGCCGTCCGGGGCTCCGATCTTGATCCGCACCCCGTCGGAGCCGCGTTCCATGTCGACCGCGCGGCGGCGCCGGTGGATCGTCATCCCGCGCCGTTCGAACACCTCCTCGATGACCGCCGCGGCGTCGGGGTCCTCGCTCGGCAGGATCTGGTCCCGGCTGGAGACCAGGTGGACGTCGGCGCCGAAGGCCGCGAACGCCCCCGCGTACTCCGCCCCGGTGGCTCCGGAGCCGACGACGACGAGCCGCTCGGGCAGCACGCGCAGGTCGAACAGCTCCCGAGCGGTGAACACGCGCTCGCGGTCGGGCTGCGAGAACGGCAGGATGCGCGGCCGACTGCCGGTCGCGACGAGCACGACATCGGCGGGCACGACCTCGGTGTCGGCGTCGTCGTGCTCGATCTCGACCGTCTGCCGCCCCGACAGCCGGGCGTGGCCCGTGACGATCCGCACGCCCGCGGCGGCGACCTTCTTGCCGATGTCGGCCGACTGGTCCTCGCCGAGCGCGCGGATGCGGTCCATGACCGCGGCGAGGTCGATCTCGGCCCGGGTGGCGAGGTCGGCCTCGGGCTGCGCGCCGTCGGCTTCGGTCCTGCTGGCGCGCACGCCGAGGCGGTGGGCCGACTGCAGCCAGCCCATCGCCTCAGCGGACACGATGAGCGCCTTCGACGGCACGCAGTCCCACAGCACGCTGTTGCCGCCGAGGCCTTCGCGGGAGACGAGGGTCACGTCGGCGCCGTGCTCGGCGGCCACGAGCGCGGCCTCGTAGCCGCCGGGCCCGCCGCCGATGATGACGATGTGCATGCGCTCCCCGATCCGGTCGTGTCGCGCTCCGAGCCTACCGAGGCGAGGATGGGTGCATGCCTGCTGCCGGATCAGGGCCGGGCCCGATCGCTGCGGACGGCAGCCCGGTCGAGTTCTACCGCCACCTGCCGCCCGGGCAGGGACCCGGCATCGTGCACGAGGTGGTGGCGCCCGGGGGCGCCATCCTCGACCTCGGCAGCGGCCCGGGACGCATCGCGTCGGCGCTCGTGGCGCTCGGCCACCCGGTGTCCTGCGTGGACAACAGCGCCGCCATGCTCGCCTGCGTGCGCGACGCCGAGACGCTGCATGCCGACATCGAGGGGCTCGACCTCGGCCGGCGGTTCACCGGGGTCCTGCTGCTGAGCCAGCTGCTGAACGACCCCGATCCTGCCGTGCGGGCCGCCCGCCTGGCCACCGCCCGCCGGCACGTCGCCCCCGACGGGGTGCTCGTCGCCCAGCACCTTGACGTGCAACGGTCGCGCGCGGCACGCGACGGGGTGACCTTCGCCGTGGGCGGGGTGCGGATCGCGCTCACCGGACGCCGCCTCGACGGGGACGTGCTCTCGGGCACCATGGTCTACCGGCACGGTGCCCGCGAGTGGCGCCAGCCCTTCGTGAACCGCCTCCTCGACGACGCGCAGCTGAACGCGGAGCTCGCCGCGGCCGGCTTCGGGCCGCTGCGCCGCCTGCGTCCGGGCTGGCTGGCCGCCGCCCCCGCGTAGACAGTCCCCTTCCGCGCGCCCCCGCCCGGGTTGTCCCACCGCGCAGCACCGACGCCGAGCTCGTCCCGGTCGTCCAGACGCTGCTCATCTAGACTCGCGCCCTCCGATGCCGTCCCTGCGCCTGCGTGCCGCCGAGCCCGATGACACCCCGGGCATCTGCGCGCTGCTCGGCGCGGTGTTCCCCGCCAACCCGAAGCGCGACCCCGACGTCTACGCCTGGCAGTACTGGGACAACCCGTTCGGCCCCCCGAGCGTGTGGATCTGGGAGGACGACGGCCGGCCCGTCGCCCACGGCGGCGTGTTCGCGACCCCGGGGCAGGTGGCCGGCGCGCCGGCGCTGCTCGGCCACGCCGCCGACTCCGCCACCGCGTCCGCCTACCGCGGACGGCAGCTGTTCGCCGAGCTCGCGGCCGCGCGCTACCGGCGGGCGGGCGAGCTGGGGATGCCAGCCACCCTGTCGCTGCCGAACCCGAGCTCGCTGCCGGGCACCGTCAAGGCCGGTCTCGTGCCGATCGAGCGCGTCGTCGCCTGGGTCCGCCCGCTCGACGATGCCTGGCTCGCCGGGCGTGCGCGTCTGCCCCGCCCCCTCGTCACCGGGCTCCGCCGGGTCGGGTTCAAGACGCTGCCCGCGGGCGCCGCCGAGGTCCTCGACGCTCCTCCAGCCGGCCTGGCCGGGCTGTGGTCCCGGGTCGCGCCCGGCTTCGGTAGCGGGGTCGCCCGCTCGCCGCAGTGGTGGCAGTGGCGCTACGCACGCAATCCCATCCGCAGCTACCGCTACCTCGCGGCGCGCCGCGGCGGGCGGCTGGCCGCGGCGGCGGTGGTCGGCGACGTCGCGCGGGGCGCGTTCTCGTATCGCTACGTGTTCGAGCTGCTCG
>SKPY01000269.1 GCA_007119305.1 Nitriliruptorales bacterium | reverse complement strand
CGTGCTGCTCGGCCCACGCGCGCGCGTCGACGAGCGTCTGCACCGCCTCGCCAGTGCGGCCGGCGCCGGCGAGGACCTCGGCGAGCAGGCCCAGCCAGAACGGGCGCGCCCGGCCCGCGTGCTGGCGGTCGAGTCCTTGCAGCCCCTCGCGGATGAGCGCCTCACCACGCGCCCCGCCGCGCGCCCAACCCTGGAGCATGCGGCCCCACTCGCCGTAGTAGGCGAAGTCGTAGCGCTCGCACAAGCGATGGACGGAGGCGGCCAGCTCGACGGTGCGCTCGACGTCGTCGAGCAGCCGGTGGGTGATCGCCCCGTAGCCCTGGGCGATCGCCCGGCTGAACGGATGGTCGAGCTCGTCGGCGAGGGCCAGGGCGGCGGCGCTGCAGGCCGCGGCCTCGTCGGCCTGGCCGACCAGCCACAGGGTCTGCGCCTGCCAGCAGCGCGCCATGACCCGAACTGGGAAGCCGAGCGGGCTCGCCTCGGCGGCGTCGGTGTGCTCCTCGAGCGCGGCGAACTGCTCCAGCGCCTCGTCGAGCCGTCCCAGGCTTGACAACCCCCACCCTCTGGCGACCCACAGCTGCCCGCGCTGCTCGGGGTGCTGCTCCGCCTTCGCGGCCAGTGCCTCCGTCAGCTCGGCCGCGTCGTGGATGCGGCCCTGGACGAACAGGTTCGCCGAGCGTGCGGCCTCGCTGCGCACGACCACCGTTTCCGCACCGAGCTGCGTCCCGAGCGCGGTCATGCGCTCCAGCGCAGCACCCAGCCTGGGGCTCCCGTAGCCCTGCAACGCCACCAGGGACGGGGTCAGCGCCTCGAGCAGCTCGACCTCGTGGCGTTCGCGGGCCATGCCGGCGGGCAGGTCGGCCAGCAGGGCGAGCGCACGCTCATAGTGCTCGACGGCGTCGTCGTGGGCGAACACCGCCCGCGCGGCCTGCGCAGCGAGCGTGTGGAAGCGGACCGCCCGGTTGGGCTGCCCACTGCGCTCGTGCTGGTCCGCGAGCTGCGCGGCGACGGCATCCAGCGCGTCCGCGTTGAGCTGCTCGAGTGCGGAGGCGACCCGGCGGTGCAGCAGCCGACGGTGCGGCGGGGTGAGCCGCTCGTAGGCGGCCTCGCGGAGCAGGTCGTGGGTGAAGTCGTAGGTCGCAGGCGAGTGCTCGCGCAGCAGGCGGCGGCGCCACAGCTCGTCGAGCGCGTCGACCAGAGCATCGTCGTCGAGCCCCCCGGCGACGGCCAGCAGATCGAGGGAGAAATCGCGCCCCACCGCGGCTGCCAGCCCGACCAGCTCTGTGGCGGCGGGGCTGAGGCGTGCCAGGCGGTTCGCGAGCACCGCTTCGCTGCGCGCCGCCCCCTCCGCGCCCTCGCGCAGTGACTCGACCACGAACAGCGGGAAGCCGCCGGTGTCGGCGCGCAGGCGCCGAGCAGTCGGGGGGTCGAGCAGGCCGCCGACGAGCGCCGCGGCGAGCTCCGCGGTCTCCATGGTGCTCAGCGGGACGAGCTCGAGCTCGGTCAGCAGCCCGGCCGCGCGCAGGCGGCGGCAGCAGGCCACCAGCTCGGCGTGGTCGTCGCGCTCCTCGCTGCGCAGCGTGGCGACCACCAGCAACGGCGCGTCGGGCTCCAGCTGCATCAGCACCTCCAGCCAGGCCAACGTCTCGGTGTCGCACCACTGCAGGTCGTCGAGCACGAGCAGCGTCGGCTGGCCGGCAGTCAGCACCGCGCGGGCCAGGCCCTCGAAGAACTGCCGTCGCTGCCAGGCGTCGGCCAGCGGCGCCGAGCGCGCGGGCTCGTCGCCGTCGCGCAGCTCGGGCACGAGCCGACCCACCTCGACCCGCCACACGTCGTCGAGCTGGCCCACGCTGCGCCGCAACGCCGGGCTGCGCAGCCACTCCGCGACCGGCGCCAGCGCGAGCCGACCGCGAGACGCGAAGCAACGAGCCCGTGCGACCGTCCCGCCTTCGTGGCTGACCTCGCTGGCCAGCTCCGCCGCGACCCGGGTCTTGCCGACCCCTGCCTCGCCGCCGATGACCACCATCTGCGGGCCGCCGATGGCCCTCGCCCACGCCGCCCGCAACGCCGCGAGCTCTGGCTCGCGACCTACCAGCGGCAGCGTCTGCGCAGACGCGGCCGCCGCGCCGCCCGGCGCCGCCGGCCGGGTGAGCAGCTCCTCGTAGGCCGCCGCCGTCGCGGCAGACGGCTGCACACCGAGCTGTTGCTCCAGCACCGAGGCGCAGCGATGGAACGTGCGCAGCGCCGCAGCCCGGTCACCCGCCTGCGCCTGCAGCCGCATCAGCACCCGGTGTCCCGTCTCCTCCAGCGGCTCGAGCTCGACCCGCCGGTGGGCATGCTCCAGGGCGGCGGCGACCTCGCCGCGGTCGGCCAAGACCGCCGCCAGCCGATCCAGCAGCGCCACGCACCGCCGGCGCAGCCGGTCGCGCGCCGCCAGCACCCAGTCGTCGTAGAAGCCGGGCAGCAGCTCGCCGCCGTAGGCGGCCACCGCCCTCTGCGCGGCGGCGACGAACTCCGCCTCATCGCCGCGCTCCCAGGCCGCCTCGGTCTCTGCTGCGGCGCGGTCGAACTCAACGAGATCGACCACGCCGGGCGCGTCGTCGCGCCAGCACAGTGTGCGGTCATCGACCACCAGGCACGCATCGACGTCGGGCAGCGCGGTGCGCAGGTGGTGCAGCTCGCGACGCAGGTTCGTGCGCGCCTGCGCCTCGGCGGACTCGGGCCAGAACAGCGCCGCGACCTGCGCGCGGGGCTGTGCGACCCCCGCGTGCACGACCAGATACGCGAGCAGCCCCAGCATCCGCGTGGAGCGGGACGCCTCGAGGGTCGTACCCGCCGCGGTGATCCGCTGCTCGCCGAGCAACCTGATGTGCACGTTGGCGGACACCCCGACGCATCGTACAAGCGGCTGGACGGGGCGAGGGTGAGGTAGCCCCTGCCGCCGGGCTGCGCTCAGGGTTGCCAACCGTCGAGCTCGCGGCGGCCGACCTCCAGCCCGAGGGCGATGCGGCGCTCGGCGAGTTCCGCGTCGAAGTCGAGCGCGCCTCCGAGATCGAGACCGGTCGGCTCGATGACCTTGATCCGCACCTCCTTCACGTCGGTCCGGGAGGGGTCGCAACGACACAGCTGGTTGAGCAGCTCCGCGCGGTGTAGATCGGAGGCGAGGGAGAACGCGAGGACGTTGTCGATCAACAGCGCGATCGTGTCGGCGAGCGACTCCGGCGGCGGCGAGGGCCGCTCGCGGGTCGCGGTCGTCACGACGATGACCACGTCGGGCTCATAGGCCATGGCGGGCGCCAGCGGGGTGTTGGCGACCAGGCCCCCGTCCCACCACTGCGAGCCCTCCGCTGCGCCCGGTCGGAACACAAGGGGGATCGCTGAGCTCGCCATCAGGTGGTCCACCCCGAGGTCGACCTGCCGGAACCGGGGGGACCGCCGCCGCGGCGCAGGCAGGGTGTTCACGAAGCGCACCAAGTCGCCGGTGGGCTTGTCGACCGCCGAGACGGCCACCGCAAGGCCGTCCCTGACCTGCACGCGCCGGCCGCCGAGCACCCGCTCGAGGGTGGCCTCGAGCGGGCGCGTGTCGAGCAGCCAGGTCCAGCCGATCCCCGACAGGATGCGGTCGGCGAACCCGGCTCCGAAGAGGAACGCCAGCGGCCGCGGCGCATTCTGCACGTCCCGGCGCAGCCGGAAGACGTCCTTCGCCCGGGTCGCCCGCCACACGTCGGCCAGCGCGTCACCGTCGAGCCCGTGGGCCATCCCGGCGACGTTGAGCGCCCCGGCGCTCGTGCCCGACAGCACCGTCGGGACGAGCCCGGCCTCCTCGATGGCGCCCACCACGCCTGCCTCGAAGGCCCCGTTGGCACCGCCACCCGATAGCACCAGTCCCAGCCGCATCTCCCGTCCCCCAGCGAGTTCGTATTCGGTCTCGACGGCAACGCAAGCCTAGCGAGGGCGGTTCAACGAAACGAGGGTCCCAGGATGCGGCTGCTGCGCTCAGCGCTGGCTCCGACGCGGAGGCCTCAGAGGTGCTCGGTGGCCTGCGGCGTCGCTCGCGTGAGGGCCGCCTGCACGGCGCTGCGTCCCTGCTCGACGAACGACGCATCCCGGTAGAGCACCGACAGGTAGTTGGCCAGCTCCAGTGGGGCGTACAGCTCGAACGCCAGCTGCGCGGGGTCCCTCGCCGGGTCGAGCTCCCCTTGCTGCTGCGCGGTGGCAACCTCGCCCGCAAGCAGGCCCAGCCAACCTCGCTGGATGCTGAGGAGCTCGTCGTGGACCGCCCCGGTCGGCGCGTCGAAGTCCGCGAGCAGCTGGGCGAAGAAGCAGCCGCCGGGAAACACGCCGCGCTCGACGTAGGACAGGTACGCCTCACACAGGCGCTGCAGCCGGGCCAACCCCTCGGGGGCCGCCAGACCCGGCTCGAGGACCTCGCGCTCGAAGACCTCGCCGGCCGCGTCGATGGTCTCCTTCTGCAGACGATCCTTCGAGCGGAAGTGCGCGAACACGCCGCTCTTGCTGATGCCGAGCTCGCGGGCGAGACGACCGATGGTGAGGCTGGCCAGACCTTCGACCGAGGCCAACCGCATGGCCACGTCGAGGATCGCGGTGTGGGTCTGTTCGCCGTCTGACCGCCGCTGAGGGCGCTGGTCGTTCTCTGAGGCCGCCATCAGCGTAGGATAGCACGACCGTGCTAAGACAAGGGTTGGGCCGCCAGCGGCACCACAGCACCACAAGCGCACGCG
>SKPY01000479.1 GCA_007119305.1 Nitriliruptorales bacterium | reverse complement strand
TGCCACGAGCGCCGGTCCGCGGCCTGTGCCGAGCGCCGGGCCCGCGCGCAGCGGCGGCCTGCGCGCAGCGGCTGCGCACCTGCGTCTGGGCTACCCTGCAGCCATGCCTCGACCCGACCCCCGCGACTTCCTGGCGAACTGGCGGCGCACACCGGGCAGCGTGCCCGCCAAGTGCCGCATGGTCATCGCCAACAACTGGACGAAGCTGCGCACCACCTCGCGCTGCTGCGGCCACCACGGCCAGCCCGGCTGCTGAACCGGTCCCGACGCGTCCGGTCCGGACGCGCACGAGCACCTAGACTGAAGCCGCCCCCGTTCTGCGCCTGTCCTCGACGCGCTCGCCTCACCGCGCGCTGACCTCGACGGTCTCCGGTGCGTGTTCGACCGGCCTGAGGTCGCCGAGCGTGACGATGAACTCGCTGCCGCCGGACGGCGCCGGCCGCACGGTCGCCTCGCCGCCGTGCGCCTCGGCGAGGCAGCGCACGATGTACAGCCCCAGCCCCAGGCCACCGACGTCGGCGACCATCGGGCCGCGGCGGAACTTCGCGAACAGCTCCTCCCGCTGCTCGGGCGGGATGCCCGGCCCCTGGTCCGCCACGGACAGCACGATCCCCCCGGGCGCGGCGCGCAGGCCCACGTGCACCGTGGTGCCCTCCGGGGCGTACTTCACCGCGTTGCCCACGAGGTTGGTGAGGATGCGGCTGACCGCGTCGGCGTCCACCCCGCACACGAGCGGGCTCGAGGGCACGTCGAGGTGGAACTCGTGCGTGGCCGTCGTGCTGCGGAACCCGTCCACCACCTCGCGCACGACCGTGCGGGGGTCGTCGTCCGTCGGCTCGAGGCGCAGGGTGCCGCGCTGGGCCTCCGCGCTCTGCAGCAGGTCGTTCACGAGCCGCTCGAGGCGCCAACCCTGACTGCGGGTCATCTCGGCGAGCTGGCGCACCTGCGGGGGCTGCAACCGCTCGGCGTTGCCAGCGATCGTGGTCGCCAGCCCGATCAGCGACGTGAGCGGCGTGCGCAGCTCATGGGTGACGAGCTGGAGGAACTCGCCCTTCATCCGGTCGAGCTCCGTCAGCGCTGCGACCCGCTCCTCGGACAGCTCGTGCGCCCGTGCGTTCGCGATCGCCGCGGCAGCCGTCTCCGCGAACACCGCCACGCTGCGCAGCTGGAACTCGTTGAAGTGCCCGCCGCGGGCAGAGCCCGACACGTTCAGCACCCCTACGAGGTCGCCGCGGGTGACCAGGGGCGCAAGCAGCGCCGAGGCCGCCGACCGCTCGGCTTTGCTGCCGTCGTGCCTGCCGGTCACGAGGACCGCCTCGCGGCGCTGCGCCACGCTGCCCGCGAGCCCTTCGCCGACCACCTGGCGTTGCCCCACCTGGGCGGAGGAGGAGCCCTGCACGGCCGCCACCCGCAGGATGCCCGGCTCGTCCGGGTCGGCGAGCTGGATCGAGCCCTGCGCCGCGTCGAGCAGGTCGCAGGCGCTGCGCAGGATGACGTCGAGCACCGTGTCGAGGTTCAGGCTCGAGTTCATCGCGCGGCTGGCTTCGAGCAGCGCGTCCAGCTCGGCGACGCGCGACACGAGCGTCGCGGTGAGCACACGCTCCTCGACGAGCAGCTTCGTGAGGTTGCGCAGCGCCCGTTCACGCTCGGCGACGTAGCCGGCGAGCGCGACGAGAAGTGCGAGCAGCACGAGCCTGACCGTGCGCATGTCGACCAGCTCGCCGAAGACGCGCTGCAGCGAGTCGAAGCCCAGCGCGATGATCGCGGCGGGGATGGCCAGCCCGAACACGAGCGAGAGCAGCCACAGCTGCGAACGTCGCCGGTCGACGTCCTCGAGCTCGGGGGTGTTGAAGTCGCGCAGGCCAGCGGTGCGCGCGAAGGCGGCCTTCTCCTCAGCGGTCATGGTCTAGTCCTCGGAGAGCAGTCCTGGCGACTGAAGTCCGAGTTCGCGGCCGCGCCGCCGCACGGGCATCTACGCTGGCGGACGTGGAGCGTCGCGCCAGGCCGCCGGAGCCGATCCTGCACGTCGACATGGACGCCTTCTACGCCGCGGTCGAGGTGCGGCGGCGGCCCGAGCTCGCCGGCCGGCCGGTGCTCGTGGGCGGCACCGGGGGTCGTGGGGTCGTGGCCAGCGCCTCGTACGAGGCCAGGGCGTTCGGGGTCCGGTCGGCCATGCCCATG
The DNA here is from genome assembly GCA_007119305.1 of Nitriliruptorales bacterium. GTDB lineage: Bacteria > Actinomycetota > Nitriliruptoria > Euzebyales > Egibacteraceae > SKPY01. Next base: position 2,577 of record SKPY01000479.1, on the reverse strand, counting down.
GCGGAGGCGCGCCGGCGCTGCCCGGAAGCCGTCGTGCTGCCACCCGACTTCGACGCCTACCGGGTCGCGTCGGCGTCGTTGCTCGACCTGTTCCGGGACGTCACCCCCCTCGTCGAGCCGCTGTCCCTGGACGAGGCGTTCCTCGACGTCGGCGGGGCCGAGCGCCTGCTCGGCGCGCCGCCGCGGATCGGGGCCCGCATCCGGACCCGCGTGCGCGACGAGCTCGGGCTGCCCGCCAGCGTCGGGGTGGCGCCGAACAAGTTCCTCGCCAAGCTGTGCAGCGGCCACGCGAAGCCCGACGGCCTGCTGCACCTGCGAGCCACGGACGTCGACGCCTACCTCGCGCCGCTGCCCGTCGGCGACCTGTGGGGGGTCGGCGCCCAGAGCGCGGCCCGCCTCGAGCGCTTCGGGATCCGCACGATCGCGGACCTCCGCGGGACCCCGCATGCGACCCTGGTGCGCATCCTCGGGGCCGCGGCCGCCCAGCAGGTCAGCGCGCTCGCCCGCGGGCAGGACGCACGCACAGTGGTGCCCTACGAGCCCGCCAAGGGCATGAGCGCCGAGGAGACGTTCGACCGCGACGTGGACGACCTCGAGCTCCTGCGCCGGGAGCTGCTGCGGCTCGCCGACAAGGTGGGCCGGCGGCTGCGACGCGGCACGGTCGCCGCCCGGACCGTCACGCTCAAGCTGCGGTTCGCGAACTTCTCCACGATCACCCGCTCGCGCACGCTCACGGTGCCCGCCGACGAGACCACGGTGCTGCACCGGGAGGTGGTGGGGCTGCTGGACGCGCTGCGCCTGGAGCGGGTGCGGGTCCGCCTCGTCGGGCTGGGCACCTCGAACCTCGTCCCGAGCGGGGCCGCGCGGCAGCTGGACCTGCTCGGCGACGACCGCTGGGCGCGCCTCGACCGGGCGGCAGATGCGGCGCGCGGCAGGTTCGGCGATGCTGCGGTCACGCGTGGGGTGCTGCTCGACGACGAGGCGCCCACGACCGGCGACGCGGCCGCAGCGGCCGAGGACTGGAGGCAGCAGTGACGAGGGTGCGCTTCGAGGCAGGCGACGACGGGGTCGGGCTCGTGACGCTCGACCGTCCCGACAAGCTCAACGCGCTCGACGAGGAGACGTTTGCCGGGCTCGCGTCCGCCGCCAGGCAGGCGGGCGACGCGGCGGCGGCCCAGACCGTGCGCTGCGTGCTGCTCACGGGGGCGGGCCGGGCGTTCTGCTCGGGCCTCGACGTGAGCCTCTTCGGCGGCCAGGTCGGGCAGGCGCCCGACGACGCGTGGATCGCCAGCCTGCAGGAGGCGTTCACCGCCTTCGAGGACCTCCCGGTCCCGACGGTCGCGGCCCTGCACGGCGCGGTGCTCGGCGGCGGCCTCCAGCTCGCGCTCGCCTGCCACCTGCGGCTCGTCACCCCGGACGCGCAGCTCGGCCTCCTGGAGACCCGGTGGGGGATCATCCCCGACCTCGGGGCCACCTATCGGCTGCCGCGGCTGATCGGCCTGTCGCGCGCGGTCGACCTCGCGGTCAGCGCACGCACGATCGACGGGCAGACCGCGCTCGACTGGGGGCTGGCCGACGCCGCGCTGCCCGCAGACGACGTCGCAGGCGCAGCGCGGGCGTACGCACGGCGGCTCGCCGCAGGCCCCACCCTGGCTACCGGGGCCATCCCGAGGCTGATGCGGGAAGCCCTCGCCGCGCCACGGGATGCCGCCCTCGCAGCCGAGCGCTCCACCCAGGCGCTCTGCCTCGCGTCGGCAGACTTCGCCGAGGCGGTGCGGGCCGCGCTCGCAGGCGAGCAGCCCGCATTTCAGGGCCGCTGAGGACAATAGTTGCTGCATGCAGGAGTATTTCGTCGCACAATCGGGGAGCCATCTATACTGGATGCAGACCGACCGCGGAGCCGCGTATGCCTCTCTCCGATCGCGAACAGCAGATCCTCTCGGACATCGAGGCACGACTTCGCGCCGAGGATCCGAAGTTCGCCAAGACCGTCAGCACGGCGTCCGTGTCGACGGACGCGCGGCGCCGGGTCAAGCTCGCGATCGCCGGCCTCATCGTCGGGTTCGTCCTCCTCCTGCTCGTCGTGCCGCTGGGCGAGGTGCTCGTCGGCGTGGCAGGCTTCGCCATCATGCTCGCGAGCGTCGTCTACGGCGGGAACCAGCTGAAGCGCCTCGGCGCCGACCAGACCGGCGACCTGGGCGGGCAGCTCCGTGGCGGCTTCAACCGCTACCTGGGCGACAAGCGCGAGCGCAAGGACCGCCGCGGGCGCGACGAGTGAGCGCCTGACCGCTCCCGACCCCCCCGAGCGCTGGTGTGCCCGGCCCCCCGGCGCCACCACCCGCGCCGCTGGCGACGAGTGAGCACCTGATGCCACCCCGGGCCGCTTGGCGCCCGGCCCCCGTGCCTCCGGGCGCTAGCGCCCGGTCCGCCTGCGGATGAGCCGGCGCACCCGGTCGCCTGAGGACTGCCACTCCGGCACCGCCCGCCCACGCACGCGGCGTGTCCACACCCTCACGACGGGCTCGGCCAGGCCACCCCACGCCCGCACCAGCGCGCGTCGCGGCGCCGACAGGCGCT
>SKPY01000099.1 GCA_007119305.1 Nitriliruptorales bacterium | reverse complement strand
TGGGCCAGCCACGCCACGACATCCTCGAAGTCGCGGGTGAACCGGGCGCGGTGGCGGGCGAACGGCACCGCCTCCACGACCACCCGACGGCACGGTCGGCAGTCCAGGCGTCGCAGCCGGCAGCGCACGATCACCCGCCAGGTCGAGGGCTGGGGCTGCCAGTTGTGCCGTGCCGCGGTGGACCAGCCGCACTCGGGACATACCAGCAGCCGACGACGCAGACGCACATCGACGACCACGACCCCGTCCTCGCCGACGAACTCGACAGCGGTGACCCAGGCTCCCACGAGCCGCAGCAGCTTGTTGAATACAGTAGTTGCGCGCACGGCCTGATGACCCTTTCGATCCGGAGTTTTGGACAGCCCCGAGATCCTGGCTCAGGTCGTGCGCACTTCTGTGGAGGCTCCCCCCGCCCACACCGGCCCCTGACCAGCGACAACGCCCGCTCACCCGCCCGTCAGCGACCGACTACTTCTACAGGAGAGCCCGAAAACTGCCTACCAACTGCGGAACTCAGGGCCAGTAGCAGGCCGGCCTTCGCGGCGGCGGCAGGGCCTGCAGCGAACGCATCGGGCCAGTTGCCACCTGTGGTTAGCGATGTGCGTCCCGGGTCGGTCCCCTCGGCTACCGCTGCACGGGCCACTCCAGCGACGTGTCGTACTGGGAAACATCTGCCAGGCGGTGCAGCATTGCGTCGGGTGTGGCCTCGCCGATGCGCTGCGCGACCCGCCCGGAGACCGCGGCCGTGCCTCCGATGACCGTCACCTCCTGAGGCTGGAGGCCCAGTAGCACCCCCTGCGTCGGCTGGGGCAGACGGTCGCGGGGGACGAGCAGGATCGGCCGCTGTGTCTGCGCGGCCAGGGAGGAGACGGCCACGGCGTCGGGCCAGCCGCGATTGGGGTCGGGGTTCGCGCCCTCAACGACGTAGGCGTGGTTGGCGTTGAGGCGCGCTGTGTCGAGGCGGTCCACACCCGCGATGCGCTCCGTCGAGCCCACACCTGCCGCACGCAGGTCGGCCTCCATCTGCGGGCTGAGCGCTGCGGGGCCACCCAGCAGGAACGCGGTGCGTGCTCCGAGCCGGCGGACCTCGTCGCGGGCCGCCGGGTGCAGGCTGGCACTGGTCGTCAGCAGCACGGGCGCACCGAGGGTGGCGGCGAGCGGCGCGCCGGCAAGCGCGTCGGGGTAGGCGTCGGCGCGGGGCGATGAGTACGGTGCCGACTGTCCCAGGACGGGGGAACGTCGCCTGGGACAGCGCCACGGCGGTCTCGACGCGACCTGGTCCCGCGACCCGCTCGACCGGGGACGCATGCCCGTAGGCGAACGCCGCAGGCCCGCGTGGCTCGAGCCCCGAGCAGCGGGACGCGTCCGCGAACCGCGGGTCCAGCCCGAAGCGGTTCCCACCGCGTCAACGATGCCGTAGTCGGCGCGGTTCCCTGACTCCGCCTTGGTGTTCAGGATCAAACGATCCTCCCACCAGCCGACGTTGTCGCGCGCCACGTTGCGGCGACCGGTGTTGCCGAACCCCCGCAGGTTGGGGTACCAGTCCCGGCCGGTCCCGCACCCGGCGATGTTGCGCTCGAAGGTCGTTGTTGCCGTTCGACGCGTTGAGGAAGACGTTGCGCTCGACGGCGCCGGGCCCTCCACGCCCGTTCTGGATGTAGAGGTTGTGGTCCTGGAACGGCGGGTTAGCGGCGTGTGTGTCGCGGATGCAGCTGCCCTCGATGCACCAGTGCCGTGGCTCGCCGTCAATCGTCGACCCGACGTAGGAGCGGGCTCCGCTAACCTCGGCGTTGCGGAACGTCCAGTCCGGCCCGTTCATGAGCTTCAGGAGCGGCTCGTCCGCACGCCCAGTGGCGTCGTCCCACGTGACGTTGATGCCATCGAAGATCTAGTGGTCCGCCTGGCGGGTCTCCAGCAGGCCCTGGATCACCGGGCGCTCACCGGGGTAGGCGCGCACCGTGATCGGCCGGTCGGGCCTGCCAGGCGCGAAGATGGTCCGGGTGAGGCGCTGCCGGTACGTACCACCCCGCAGCAGGAGCGTGTCGCCGGGCCCGAGCGCGCGAAGGGCATGATCGAGGTCGCTTGACGGAGCCTGCTCGCTGCCGTCGCCACCGGTGGCGCCGGGCGCCGCGACGAACACCCGCCCGCTCGGTTCGTCGCCGTCCGCAGCATGAGCGGCGTCAGCTCCCGGCGCCAGAAGAGACACAGCAAGCAGCAGGACAAGCGGCAGTCGCATCCGACACGATCCTGTCGTCGAGGGCTTAACCCTGCACATCGATAGCGCGGAAGCCGGCTTGAGGACGCAAGGCATGCGCCGGCTATCCTGCCAGCGCCAGCATGTGAGGAGCGCTTGTCACCCCCTTCTGCGTCGCATGCAGCCGTCCCGTCCCCGGGTGGGCGCCTGGCCCCGGGGGGCGGCGGAACGCGCGCTGCCCGCTGTGCCAGGCGCTCGAGCGCCACCGGCTGCTCGCCTTGCTGCTGCAGGCCGCGCTGGCGCACATCGGGCGGCGGGGGGTCACGGTCCTCGACGTCGCCCCGCATGTCCAGATCCGTCGGCTTCTGCGTGCGCGTGCTGGCGTCCGCTATGTCGGCATCGACCGCTTCGAGGCCCGAGCAGTTGACGTGTGGTCAGACCTGACCCGCCTCCCGTTCAAGTCGGACGCGTTTGATCTGATCGTGTGCTACCACGTGCTCGAGCACGTCCCCGACGACGCCGCCGCGATCGCCGAGCTGCGACGGGTGCTCGCGACCGGAGGCTGCGCGCTCGTGCAGGTCCCGTTCCGCGAGGGCCGTCCTACAGACGAGGATCCGGACGCGCCCGAGGAGGAGCGCATCCGACGGTTCGGCCAGGCCGACCACGTGCGCTGGTACGGCGACGACTTCGTCGACCGGCTGGGGCGCGGGGGGTTCGCGGTGACCAGCGTGCGCCCGCGTGAGGTGCTGAGCGTCGAGTCCCTGCAGCGGCTTTCGATCCGCCCGGACGAGCTGGTGTGGCTGTGTTGCCGGGCCGAGGATGCCAGCACCCTGCCGGGCCTCGTCGCAGGGCTGCGGCACGAGGCCGTGCGGGGCGTGCGGCGATCGTCCGGGACGCGGGCCGCGCTGCTCCGAGCCGTGCGGCGCCGCCGGGAGGGCCTGGCGCGCCATGCACGACGCGCCCGTCGCGTGCTGTCCCGCACGCTCGACGGCTGACTCGCAGCCTGTCTGGCCCCGGAGCGATCGGCGTCGAACCGCGGCCTGGCCGTAGGCGGTATGGTTTGATGATCGCCACGTGTCGTCCCATCGGTTCGACCGTGCCTGGACCTGCCGCACGCGGAGTCCGTCATGACCGACGAGCAGCTGAAGGCCACACGGCCGCAGCAGGCTGAAGAGCCGCGACCACCGTTCCTGTCGCGGCTCAACGCGCGCGGGTTCAGGATGCTGCAGCCGCTGGACGCGACGGCGGTGCTGGGGGCCATCGTCGTGCTGCATGCGGTGCGGTTCGGGCTGCCGAGGGCCGGGGAGCCGTGGCCGACCTACCCCCTGCACGAGTACGCGGTCGGGTTCCTCGGGGCGACGGTCGTGCTGCTCGCGGTGTTCTACTTCGGGGGGCTGTACGAGCGGGAGCTGCGGCTCGGGTCGCGGCCGCGGTTGCCGCAGATCGTCGCGCTGACCGCGATCGGCATCCTCGTCTGGGGCGCCATCGCGCTGATCAGCGGCCGCTACCTCATCCCCCGGCAGAACCTCGCGATCCTCGCCGTCGTCATCCCGCTCGTGGTCGCGGCCAACCGCCGCTGGGCGCGCTGGCTGCGCATCCAGCGGGAAGGGCCGCCGCGGGTGCTGCTCGTCGGCGCGCCCGACGAGGTGAACCTCGCCCGCAAGCACGTGCAGGAGACCACGCAGAAGGCCCAGATCGCGGGCGAGGCCGCCAGCGCCGAGGGGCTGCTTGCACGAGTCGAGGCCACCCGGGCCACTGATGTGCTGCTGCTGTCGGGACGCACGCTGGACGACATCTACCCCGAGCCGCTGTCGAGCCTGGAGTCACGCGCCGTGGGGGTGCTGCAGATCGTGCGGCCCGCAGACAGCCTGCTCGGCCTGCGCAACGTCCGCGAGATCGGCGGCATGCCGTTCGTGCCGCTGAACTCCCACGTCATGCCGGTCTCCCAGGTGCGCCTGAAGCGCGGGCTCGACCTGCTCGGCCTGCTCCTGCTCGCGCCCATCACCGTTCCGCTGACCCTCTTCGTGGCCGCGTACGTGGCGATCGTGGGCGGCCGCCCGCTCCTGTACACCCAGCGGCGCATCGGCAAGGACGGCAGGCTGTTCCACCTCATCAAGTTCCGCACGATGTACCCCGACGCCGAAGCCGAGACCGGACCCGTCCAGGCAGCCAAGAACGACCCCCGTGTCGTGCCCGGGCTGCGCTGGGTCCGCGACACCCGGCTCGACGAGCTACCGCAGATGTGGAACGTGCTCAAGGGCGAGATGTCGCTCGTCGGCCCGCGCCCTGAGCGCCCCGAGCTCGCCGAGCGCTACGAGCGCCTCATCCCCGGCTACAGCCGCCGGCACGAGACACCGCCTGGCATCACCGGGCTCGCGCAGGTGCACGGTCGCTACCACACCGACCCGGAGTACAAGCTCGGCCACGACCTGCAGTACCTCGTGAACTGGTCGCCGGTCATGGACGCCCAGATCCTGCTGCGCACCATCTTCGTGATCGTGACCAGGCAGGGCTGAGGCGACGCAGACGGCCCCCGCTGCTGCTCAGCGCAGCAGGTCGCGGACG
>SKPY01000325.1 GCA_007119305.1 Nitriliruptorales bacterium | reverse complement strand
TTGCGAGCCCGGCGGCCGCGGGCAGCGCCTCCGGCGAGCGTGCGAGCCGCTCACCGGCGAGCACCACGGTCGCGCTGCCGTCGGCGTGGAGCGCGTCCACCACGTCGTCGCCGCCTGCGAGCTCACCTGCGGCGAGGGCCGCAAGCGCAGCACCCTCCTCACCGACCGCGGTGGGCAGCCAGCGCCAGGCGATCCCCTCGAGCGACCCGAGCACCGGCCCGACGACGACGACCCGCTGCCGGCGCCTGCGCCACGCCTTGCGCAACCGCAGGTGCAGGATCGGCACCTCCTCCGCGGGGTCGAGACCGACGACGACGACCACGTCGGCGCGCTCCACGTCGTCGTACGTGGGCGCCGTCGCCCCGGCGACCGCCGCGAGCACGTCACGCTCGTCGTCGGTGCGTGGCCACAGGCGGAAGTCGACGTTGTCGGTGCCGAGCACGTCGCGCGCGAACCGGCCGACGGCGTAGGCGTCCTCGTCCGTCAGGCGCCCCCCGGTCAGCACGCCGACCTGGGCGGGCCCATGCTCGTCCAGGGCGCCGGACAGCCCGGCGGCGGCCCGCTCCAGCGCGTGGGACCACGTCGCAGTCTCCAGGCTGCCGAGGTCGCTGCGCACCACCGGGACGGTCAGGCGGTCGCTGTGGGCGACATAGGTGAAGCCGAACCGGCCCTTGTCGCAGCTCCACATCTCGTTGGTGGCCATGTTCGTGCGCGCGAGCTGGCGGGTGATCTCGCCGCGGCGGGTGTCCACGCGCAGGTTGCAGCCCGCCGAGCACTGGTTGCAGACGCCGGGCGTCGAGCGCAGGTCGAACGGCCGCGCCTTGAACCGGTAGCTCGTCGCGGTCAGCGCCCCGACCGGGCAGATCTGCACGATGTTGCCCGAGAAGTACGAGTGGTAGGGCTCGTCCTCGTAGACCGCGACCTGCTCGAGGGCGCCCCGCTCGAACAGCTCGATGAACGCGTCACCGGAGATCTCCTGGGAGAAGCGCGTGCAGCGTGCGCACAGCACGCAGCGCTCGCGGTCCAAGGCGATCTGCGCCGAGATTGGCGTCGGCTTGTCGTAGCGTCGCTTCTGGTCGATCAGCCTCGTGTCAGGGGGGCCGTGCACGAGGGTCTGGTCCTGCAGCGGGCACTCGCCGCCCTTGTCGCACTGCGGGCAGTCGAGCGGGTGGTTCAACAGCAGGAACTCGAGCTGCGCCGACTGCGCGTCCGCGGCGAGCTGGCTCGTGAAGTGCGTCTTCACGACCATGCCCTCGGTGCAGGCGGTGGTGCACGCCGTGAACGGCTTGCGCTGACCCTCCACCTCGACCATGCACTGGCGGCACGCCCCGATCGGGTCGAGCAGCGGGTGGTCGCAGAAGCGGGGGACGGTGATCCCGAGCTGCTCGGCAGCCCGGATCACCAGCGTGCCCTTGGGCACGCTGACGTCCTGACCGTCGATCGTGACGGTGATGTCGCTCGCGCCGGGGGGCTGCGCGTTCATGTCGCCCCCAGCCGCATCGACGGCCGGCCGTGCTGGGCGTTGTCGGTGACGGGGCCGGCGTGACTGTCGCGGTCCTCCACGCCGTCCGGCAGCCGGCCGTGCTCGATCAGGTGCTCGTACTCGTCGCGGAAGTACTTCAAGGAGCTGAACACCGGGCTCGTGGCGCCGTCGCCCAAGGCACAGAAGGCGCGCCCGAAGATCTGCTCGCACGCGGTCTCGAGGACGTCGAGGTCCTGGGTCCGGCCACGCCCGTCGAGGATCCGCTCGAGCACCTGGGACAGCCAGAACGTGCCTTCACGGCAGGGGGTGCACTTGCCGCAGGATTCGTGCTCGTAGAAGCGCATCCAGTTGAGCGTCGCCTCGACGACGCTGGTCCGGTCCGAGAACATCATCATGGCCCCGGTGCCGAGGAGGCTGCCGGCCTCCGCGATGGCGTCGAAGTCCATGCCGATGTCGTAGTGCTCGGCGGTGAGCAGCGGGGTCGATGACCCGCCCGGCGCCCAGAACTTCAACGCCCGGTCCGGCAGCATCCCGCCGCAGGACTCCTCGACGATCTGGCGGCACGTCGTGCCCATCGGCCACTCGTAGTTGCCGGGCCGGGCCACCTCCCCGGACACGCAGTAGACCTTCGGGCCCGGCGACTTCTCCGTCCCCATGGACCGGTACCAGTCGACGCCCCGCTCGACGAGGTGCGGCACGTTCATGATCGTCTCGACGTTGTTCACCACCGTCGGGCACGCGTACAGGCCGGCGACGGCGGGGAACGGCGGGCGCAGGCGCGGCTGGCCGCGGCGGCCCTCGAGGGCCTCGAGCAGCGCGGTCTCCTCGCCGCAGATGTAGGCGCCGGCGGCGTAGTGCAGGGTCACGTCGCAGTCGAAGCCGCTGCCGAGGATGTCCTTGCCGAGGTAGCCCTGCCCGTAGGCCTCCGCGATCGCCTCCTCGAGCCTGATGCCGGGCCACAGGTACTCGCCGCGGATGAAGATGAACGCGCGGTGGCTGTTCAGCGCGTAGGACGAGATCGCGATGCCCTCGAGCAGCTGGTGGGGGTCGCGCTCCATGAGCTCGCGGTCCTTGAACGTGCCCGGCTCGCCCTCGTCGGCGTTGACGACGAGGTAGATCGGCTTGCCCGAGTCCTGCGGCACGAAGCCCCACTTCACGCCGGCGGGGAAGCCGGCCCCGCCGCGGCCCCGCAGGCCCGACGCCTTGACCTGCTCGCGCAGGCGCTCGGGCGCCTCCTCCAGCGCCGCGCGCAGGGCGCGGTACCCCCCGCTGTCGAGGTAGCCCGACAGCGTGTGGGCGTCCGGTCGGTCCCACCGCTGGGTGAGCACCTTCACCGGCTCAGGCACCGCGCTCCCCCTCCTCGTCGTCGTCGGCGTCGGCTGCAGGCGGCGCCTGCTCAGCGGGGTCGTCCTCGTCGGGCTCCGGTTCGTCGGCGTCGCGCAGCGGCGCCGCCGTCTCCGCGGGCCGGCGGGCTTCCCAGTCGGGGTCGGTGGTCGGGAACTCGCGCGCCCGCGGCCCAGCCGACTCCTGGACCTCCTCGGGGTCCTTGCCCGCGGCGCGCACCGCCTCCTTGGCGGCCTCGCGCTCAGCGCTCTGGCCCTCGGCGAACGTGGGCTCCAGCGTCACACCCTCGGCGCCGGGACCGGCCTCGGGCTGGGGCACGGCACCGTCGTCGGCACGGGCCTGCCGGGTCGCCGCACCGAGCTCGGACCGCGGCTCGTCGGGCGCGGCTCCGAGACCGGCGAGGCGATGCTGGACCGCGCGGACGCCGGGTGGGGGGAAGCCACGCGTCGGGGGCGGCACCTCGCCCGCCGCGATGCGCTCGACGAGCTCCGCCGCCGAGGCGGGCGTCTGGCCCTCGTAGTTCAGGTAGTCGACGGTGACGACCGGCGCGCCCTCGCAGTTGCCGAGGCACTCGGCGTGCTCGAGCGTGAACTTGCCGTCGGCGGTCGTGCCGTTGTGGCCGACCCCGAGCTTGGCCGACAGGTGCTCGTAGACCTCGCGCCCGCCCCGCACCTTGCACGAGAAGTTCGTGCACACGCTCACGAGGTGCTCCCCGAGCGGTTCGCGCTTGTACATCGTGTAGAAGGTCGCCACCGCAGCGACCTCCGCCTTCGTGAGCCCGAGCAGCTCGGCACACTCGGCGATCCCGTCGGGGGTCACGTAGCCGTCGGCGTGCTGGACGAGGTGCAGCAGCGGCAGCAGCGCGCTGCGCTTGCCGGGGTAGCGCCCGACGAGCTCCTCGGCCTGTGCCCGCAGCTCCGGACTCAGCATCCGCGCGTCCTTGTCGCGTGCTCGGCCCCGGCGCGGGCACGCAGCGCTGCTTCGGCTCCAGCGGGGACCCCGCCGCCGGCCCGCTCAGTGGACAGGCGGGAGGCGCGCACGACGGCAGCGGTGGCGTACCGTCGCGGCGCAGGCGACTCGGGGTGCCGGCGGAGCCGTCGCGGCGCAGCCGCGGGGTGACGCCGGCGGGGTCCCCGCTGGAGCCGAAGCCGGGACGGGACGCCACCGCGGAAGCCTGCGCGAGGCCCGGTCACCGGTCCACACCGCCCATGACGGGGTCGGCCGAGGCCACGGCGGCGATGAGGTCGGCGACGACCAGGCCGCGGGTCATCTCCGCCAGCGCGCCGATGTGGATGAACGAGGGGTCGCGGACCTTGACGCGGTACGGCTTGTTCGTGCCGTCGCTCGTGACGTGGTAGCCGAGCTCGCCGCGGGGGGATTCGACGGCGCTGTAGACCTGGCCCGCGGGGACGGTGAAGCCCTCCGTCACGAGCTTGAAGTGGTGGATCAGCGCCTCCATCGAGCCGCCCATGATCTTGTTGATGTGCTCCTGGGCGTTGCCGAGCCCGTCCGGGCCGAGCGCGAGCTGCGCCGGCCAGGCGACCTTCTTGTCGCTGACCATCACCGGCCCGCCGGGCAGGGCGTCGAGCGCCTGCTCCACGATCTTCAGGCTCTCGCGCAGTTCGCCGAGGCGGACGAGGTAGCGCCCGTAGGCGTCACACGTGTCGGTGGTCGGCACCGCGAAGTCGTACTGCTCGATCCCGCAGTAGGGCTGCGCCTTGCGCAGGTCGTGCGGCACGCCGGCGGCGCGCAGCATCGGGCCGGTGACGCCGAGGTCGAGGCACTGCTCGCGGGACAGGATGCCGACGCCCTTGTTGCGCTCGATCCAGATCGGGTTCTCGCGCAGCAGGTCCTCGAGCTCGTCGAAGCGCCTCGGCAGGGTCCGCAGGACGTCGCGCACGGCCGCGTCGAAGTCGTCGGGGACGTCCTGCG
>SKPY01000258.1 GCA_007119305.1 Nitriliruptorales bacterium | reverse complement strand
CGGTGCGTGGACCGTGGGTCAGCAGCACGAACCGCTGCCCGAGGCGGCGGGCGATCTCGGGTGACTCGAGGGCGGGTACCAGCGCCGCCGCGAGCTCGATCGCCAGCGGCAGCCCATCCAGCTGCCGGCAGATCGCGGCGACCGCGTCCGCGGTCGCCCCGTCGACGCTGAAGCCGGCGCGGTGGGCGCTCGCCCGATCGGAGAACAACCGCACCGACGGGGCCTCGACGCCTGCATGGTCGGCGGGCAGCGGCAGCGGCGGCACCTGCCACACCTGCTCGCCCTCGACGGCCAGCGGCTCCCGGCTCGTGGCGAGCACCGTCACGCTCGGGCAGCCGCGCAGCACCTGCTCGACCAGCTGCGCGCCGGCCTCCACGACGTGCTCGCAGTTGTCGAGCACGAGCAGCAGCTGCTTGCCGGCCAACGCGCCCACGACGGCCTCGACGATGCCCCGGCCCGCCTGCGGCTGCGCGCCGAGCACGTCGGCGACCGTGTGCCCGACCGCATCGGCGTCCGTCGGTGCGAGCTCGCACCACCAGACCCCGTCGGGATACTGCTCGGCGGCCGCAGCCGCCGCGTGCAGCGCAAGGCGGGTCTTGCCGACCCCGCCCACGCCGGTGAGCGTAACCAGCCGGCCACGCTCCAGCAGCCCACACAGCGCCTCGGTCTCACGACGGCGGCCCACGAAGCTCGTCACCGCCTCGGGCAGGTTGCCCGGCCGGCGCGAACCGGCGCCACGCCTCCCGGTGGCGACGACACGCGACCCGGCGGTGCGAAGCCCGGCGTCCGCGGCGGACGGCATGACCTCCGGCGCCTGCCGCAGGATGTCGGCCTCGAGCTGCGCCAGCGCCGGCGAGGGCTCAAGGCCGAGCTCGTCGGCGAGCCGGCCGCGCAGCCGTGCGAACACCTCCAACGCCTCGCCCTGCCGGCCCGCCCGGGCCAGCGCCGTCATGAGCTGGGCGTGCGGCCGCTCGCGCAGCGGGTGCGCGGCCGCAAACGCCTCGAGATCACCCACCAGCCCCCCATCACCGCAGACCAGCCGGGCGGCGAACGCGTCCTCGGTCGCGGTCAACCGCAGCTCATCCAGCCGCACCGCCTCCGGCCGGGCGAACTCCTCATCGGCGAACTCGCCAAACGCCGGGCCGCGCCAAAACGCCAGCGCCTCCGCGAAGCCCGCGGCAGCCCCCGCGGCATCGGCGTCCAGGCGTGCGCGCGCGGCCGCAACCAGCTGCTCGAACCGCCGCGCATCCAACTCATGGTCCTCCACAGCCAACCGGTAGCCGTGCGGGCCGGACTCCAGCCACCCACCCGCACCCAGCGCGGCACGCAGCCGCGACACATAGGCGTGCAGCCCCTTGGGTGCGCTCGGCGGCGGCTCACCCGCCCACAACACCTCGATCACCCGCTCGACACTGACCGGCGACCCGGCGTGGACCAGCAGCAACGCGAGCAACCGACGCTGCATCAGGCTGCCGATGCGCACACGCGCACCGTCGCGGCCAACCTCCACCGGTCCCAGGACTGAGAAGTCCACGCATGCCTCCGCGCGCCGACCCTCACCGTACGCACAGGCGCTGCGCCCCCACAAGGGGCCGCAAGCCGAGCGCAACCGCGCTGCTGGTCGGGCGCAACCCCGAGCCGCCACGGTGCACCCCATGCGGAACCGGCCGCGGTCGGGACCGCGCAACCGATCGCCTCACCGCTACGGAAGGGTGCTGCTATGACCACGCAGACCATCGACCAGACCCGCGTCGACGCGTTCGTCGGCAAAACGCTCGGCGACCTGAGCGCGACGACCACGTACCTGCTCGCGATGCTCGGCGACCGCCTCGACCTGTTCAAGACGCTCGCCGCGCACGGGCCGGTCACCAGCGCCGGGCTCGCCGAGCGCGCGGGCCGGTGTTCTTCGGCGGCGTCTACGAGGAGATCGCCGGCATCCTGCCGGTCCTCGACGACCTCGGCGAGGCGTTCCGCAGCGGCGGGGGTGTGCCCTCGGCCGCCTACGGCGAGCGCTTCTGGAACGGCCTCGAGCGGTTCACCGGCACCTGGTACAACCACCTGCTCATCCCCGTGTGGCTGGCGGAGATGCCCGCGGTGCTCGACAAGCTCGAAGCCGGCGCCGACGTCGCCGACGTCGGCTGCGGCCACGGCAAGGCGCTCATCACGCTCGCGACTGAGTTCCCCGCCGGCCGCTACGTCGGCTACGACGTCCACGCGCCGGCCGTCGAGCGCGCCAGAGCCGCCGCCGAACAGGCCGGTGTCGCCGACCGGGTGCGCTTCGAGCACCGCGACGCCGCCGACGGGCTGCCCGCCGGCGTCCACGACGTCGTGCTCACCTGCGAGGTGCTCCACGACGCGGCCGACCCGGGCGGGCTGCTGCGCAGCATCCGCGAGACACTGCGTCCCGACGGGCGCTACGTCTGCGTCGACATCAACGCCTCCCACCGGCCCGAGGACAACACCGGGCCGCTCGCCGCGCTGTTCTACGGCTTCAGCGTCCTGTACTGCATGACCACCAGCCTCGCCCAGAACGGCGCGGCGCTTGGCACCTGCGGCTTCGACCCCTACACCGCCGAGCGGCTGTGCCGGCAGGCCGGGTTCAGCCAGGTGCGACGGCTGCCGCTCGACAACCCCTTCAACAACGTCTACGAGATCATCCCGTAGCGGTCGCGCCGGCGCTCCTCGTCGCCGGCGAGGGCGGCCATGAGGGTCCCGACGACGTCCTCGACGTGGCGTTCGGGGCCCAGATCCTCGCTGTGGCCGCTCAACCCGCGGCTGCGGGTGCTCGGCAGGTAGCAGGTGAAGCGGCCTTCGAGCAACGCAGCAGCGCACCGAAGCCGAGGTCGCCATCGCCCAGGCCGGCGTGGACGAGCACGAGCGGGGGTCCCTGCCCGTGCGCGCGGCCGACGAACTCGGTGCCGTCAGCGGAGACGGCGCGGTGGATCCGGTCGGGGTCCATTGGTCGCTCCTTGTCGGCGGGTGCCCTTGTCAGCCAAGACCCACGTCGACTGGGACCTCGTCAGCGAGCCCGAGCCGGGGCTCGACCGGCGGCGCAACTACCTGCCGCGGGGGAAGGTGTTCGGCGGGACGAGCTCCATGAACGCGATGATCTACATCCGCGGCAAACCTGCGGACTACGACGAGTGGGCGGCGATGGGCCTCGAGGGTTGGGGTCATGACGACGTGCTGCCCTACTTCAAGCGCTCGGAGGACAACGAGCGCGGCGAGGAGCTCGTCGGCGGGCAGTCAGGGTTCTCGTCGAGGCCGGCCTGCACCGCACCGTCGAGGAACGCGTCGACGAGCGGGCTCATCGACCGGCTGTCGTTGACCGGCAGCGGCCCGCCTGCGCCGTGGAACTCAACCGGCCCATCGCGTGGTCGAGGACGTCGAGGTCCAACCCGGGGTCCTTGTCCGCCGCCAACGCGACGAGGTCGGCGAGCCGAAACCGTTTGGTGAGCTCGGCGAGGTCAAGGAAATCACGGGGGCGGCCCGATCGAAGATCGCCAAGACCTAGTTCGCGCCGAGTTCGCGCAGGTCGAGCGTCGGACCGATGCGTGTCTGCACCGGGTCCAGGGCACGGTAGTCGATGGCGATGTCGACCTCGCAGTCGTCACTGCCGTCGCTGACGGACAGGCGAACGAACGCCTCGGCCTGGCGCTCGCGGCGGACCGCGAGGTCGTGTTCGGCGCATGTGCGCTCGACGGCGCTGGCAAGTGCGTGCACCGCACTCGGGTCCTCAGGGGAGGCGAAGTAGTCCAGGTCGCGGGTGGGCCGGTCGAGCAGCCCGTGGGCGGCCAGGCCCGCGCCGCCGGCGAGCGCGAACCCGCGCGCCTCAGGCAGCCCGGCGACCAGCGCAGCGATCCGTTCCTGCAGCAGCGTGAGGGCCACTATCGCGTCGATGAAGGCGTTCGTGGGCCGGCTGCTTTGTCGCGCCAGTCGCGCAGCCGCACCCCGCGGTGCTCTGCGACCCAGTCGATCCACGCGCGGCTGACCGCCCGGGGCAGGACAAGGTCGTCCCACACCTCGATGAGCTCGTCGACGTCGATGAACCGGCGCACGTCCTCGGCGGTGCCCTCTGCGAGAACCTGTTCGTAGGCCAGGGCGCGTTGCCGCCGGTCGTCGAGGTCGTAGATGGGGTCGGCCTCGGACCAGTTGACCCGCTGCGGCAACCGCACCACACCCCGCGCCTTGGGCACGCGGGGGTCATGGACATCGTCGGGGATCTCCGGGGGCAGATCCTTGCGCAGCTTGGCAGCCTGACTCATGCAACCGATCCTACGTGTCGCGTGCGACACCTGACACGACCCGTCGGGCACGCGGGATCAGGCAGAGTAATGGTGAACCTAAAGCAAACCTCGGTGATCGGCGTTCCGCGTTGAAAAGAGGGCGAAGCCGAACTAGCAAAAGCAAACCCTCCGAGATCCGGGGATACCGGACGGCGCGGCTCGAGCGACAGGTTCAGCAGGACCGCGCAACCCCTCGCGCAGCGTAGTGAAAGCGGCGGCACCGACTACAAGGTAACGAGGCGGTTGGGCCGTACTCGGGGAGTGCCGTTACGGCGCTTCACTTGAGCGCTCGACGATAGACCGCACTGAGGGCACAGGCACAGCGGGAAACCCGAACGAACACGGCTCCAACTCTTAGGACCGCAGTGCAGTCCACCATCCGTTAAACTGTGCAGGGTGACGGACGTTGGTCCAGTCACGCGGGCCTACATTGGTGAACAGTGGAGTCGGGGATTAGCGCTACGCCGGTATCATAT
>SKPY01000543.1 GCA_007119305.1 Nitriliruptorales bacterium | reverse complement strand
GGCAGCCCGGGGATGGCGACGAGCTCGTCGGGGCGCTCGGCGCCGAGCACCGGCAGCGAGCCGAGCAGCCCCTGCGTGTAGGGGTGCCGAGGCTCTGCGTACAGCTCGTCGACCGGTGCGTCCTCGAGCACCATCCCGCCGTACATGACGAGGACCCGGTCGGCGATCCCCGCGACGACCCCGAGGTCGTGCGTGATCCAGATGACCGCCATCCCGAGATCATCCTGGAGGCGGCTCACGAGGTCGACGATCTGGGCCTGCACCGTCACGTCGAGGGCGGTCGTGGGCTCGTCGGCGATCAGCACCCCGGGTTCGCAGGCAAGGCCCATCGCGATTATGACCCGCTGGCGCATGCCGCCCGAGAACTGATGGGGGTAGTCGCCGAGGCGGTGCGCGGCGCTCGGGATCCCCACGAGCTCCATGAGCTCGACTGCCCGCGCGCGAGCTGCGGCCTCCGCCATGCCCAGGTGCAGCTGCATGCCCTCGGTAAGCTGCCGCCCGACCGTGAGCACGGGGTTCAGCGACGTCATCGGATCCTGGAACACCATGGCCAGGTCGTTGCCACGCACCCGCCGCATCTCGTCGCGCTGCAGCGTGAGCAGGTCGCGGCTGCCGAGCTCGACCCGCCCCACCACCGTCGCCGGGGGGGTGGGCAGCAGGCCCATGACCGCCAGCGCGCTGACGCTCTTGCCCGAGCCGGACTCGCCGACGATCGCCACGGTCTCGCCTGGCTCGAGGTCGTAGCTCAGCCCGTTGACCGCACGCACCGGGCCACGCTTGGTCGCGAAGGTGACGTGCAGGTCGCGCACCGCGAGCGCCGGGCCGGCCTGCTGTCCGCGTGCGGCGCCATCCCCCCCGGTCATGCCCGCCCCCGGGATTCGATGACGGAGCGTTGCCGCGGGTCGAGGACGTCGCGCAGCGCGTCGCCCACGAAGTTGAACGCCGCGACCGTGAAGAAGATCGCCAAGCCGGGGAAGAACGTCACCCACCAGGCCTGGCGGAGCACGTCGCGCCCGTCGAGCAGCATACGTCCCCAGGAGGGGTTCGGCGGCTGGACACCGAGGCCGAGGAACGACAAAGCCGCCTCGATGAGGATCGCGAAGGCGAGGCTCACGGACGCCTGCACGATGATCGGGGCCATGACGTTCGGCAGGATGTGCAGCCGGATGAGCCGCAGGTCACTCGCGCCGAGGGAGCGGGCGGCCCGGACGTAGGTCTCCTCGCGCACGCTGAGCACGCTTCCTCGTGTGACGCGGGCGAAGATCGGGGTGAAGACGATGCCCACGGCGATCATCGCGTTCGTCATGGTCGGCCCGAGCACGCCGAGGATGGCGATCGCGAGCAAGATCGCAGGGAAGGCGAACAGCACGTCCATGAGGCGCATGATCACGTCGTCCACCAGTCGGCCGTAGTACCCGGCGATGAGGCCGAGCGTCACGCCGGCGACGAGCGAGATGCCCACCGCGATGGCCGCGACCTGCAACGACACCCGGGCGCCGACGAGGACACGGCTGAACACGTCCCGGCCGAGGTGGTCGGTGCCGAACGGGCTGTCGAGGCTCGGGGGCGCCAGCCGGTTCGGGATGTCGACAGCGGTGGGGTGGGCAGGGGCCAGCCAGGAGCCGAACACGCCGACGACGAGCAGCGTGCCGAGCACGAGCAGGCCGAACAGCGCCAGCCGGTTGCGCACGAGGCCCGCCAGGGTGCCCCGCAGCCTCGACTCGTGTTCAGGGAGCAGGTCACCGCCCTCCGGCCCGGCCTCGGGCGGAGCTGCGAAGCTGCGTGTGTCCTCGCTCATCCGTACTTGATCCTCGGATCGAGCCACGCGTACAGCAGGTCGACGACGAGGTTGATGATGAGGAAGATCAGCGCGAAGAGCAGCACCGCGCCCTGCAGGACCGTGTAGTCGCGGCTCTGCACGGCGATGAGCAGCAGCTGGCCGAGCCCGGGCCACGCGAAGATGAACTCCACGACGATGACGCCGCCGAGCAGGAACGCGAGCTGCAGGCCGGTCACGGTCACGACCGGGATGAGGGCGTTCTTGATCACGTGCCGGCGCACCACGACCCGTTCGGCCAGCCCCTTCGCACGCGCGGTCTGCGTGTAGTCCTGACTCATGGCCTCGAGCATCGATGAGCGCACGAAGCGGGTGATCACCGATCCGCTGACGACGCCGAGGGTCACCGCGGGCATCGTGACGTGCCGCAACCAGGTCAGGGGGTCCTCCGACAGCGGCGCGTACCCGGTGGCGGGCAACCAGCCCAGGGTGAGCGAGAACAGCAGGATGAACATGATCGCCATCCAGAAGTCCGGGATGGAGATCCCGACCTGGCTCAGCGCGGTCGCGATGTAGTCGCTGGCTCTGCCCTGGCGCACCGCGGACACGATGCCGAGCGGGAGCGCGATGAGCAGAGCGACCACGATCGCCGCGAAGGCCAACGACAGCGTCGCGGGCAGCCGGCCCAGCAGCACCGTCGTGACCGGGCGACCCGAACGGAAGCTCACCCCGAGGTCGCCGGTCACCGCGGACGCGAGCCAGGTGAAGTACTGCACGTACAGCGGCTCGTCGAAACCGTGGCGCGCCCGCAGCAGCTCGTAGGTCTGCTGGTCGAAGCGGGTGCCCATCGCGGTGCGGATCGGGTCCCCCGGCACGAGGTGGACGAGCGCGAACACCACGATGCTGACCCCGAGCATCACCACGACCGCCTGGAGCAGTCGTCGCACGACGTAGCGGCTCATCGCGCCCCTTGGGGTCGGCTCGCGCCCACCGGCCCCACACGCCGTGCTGCGGGCGTGATGGAGCCGTGCACGCACCGCAAGGCTAGCGGACCTCGTCGATCGCCTCGTGTGCATCGGCGCACAGCGAGGCGTACACCGCCGCAGCGGTGTCCGTGATCGCCTGCCGTGCGCGCGCCCGGTCGGCGACTTCGGTGAGGCAGACCGCGAGCACCACCGACCGCGCTCCGCAGCGCAGGATGCCGGCGTCGTGCTCGACGCCGGGCAGCTCGCCCGTCTTGTGCGCGAGCGTTCCCGGCGGCGCGTCCCACGGCAGCCCGGCCCCGAGCTTCGTTCGTAGCTGTTGCGCTGACAGCACCCGGCGCATCCAGGCGGCGGCGGCCGCGGGCACATCAGCCCCGGCCGTGCCTCTCGCGGCGGCGGGCGCGGACATGCCAGCGCCGGCCATGACGCCCCGCAGCAGGTGCGCGACGTCCGCCGCCGTGGTCCGGTTGCCCGTGGCGGCGCTCCCGGACAGCGCGCCGAAGGGTGTCCGCACGGTGGTGGAGCGCATGCCGAGCTCCCGGGCAACCTGCTCGACGTGCGCTGCCCCAAGACGGCCGAGGAGGACGTTCGCGGCGGTGTTGTCGCTGACCGCGATCATCAGCACCGCCAGGTCGTCCAGCCGCCAGGCCTGGTCCGGGTGCAGATGGGTGAGCACCCCTGCGCCTCCGGCCAGCACGTCGGTGCGGACTGGCACGCGCTCGCCCGCAGCGAGTGCACCGGCCTCGAAGGCGAGCGCCAGGGCGGCCAGCAGCGGCAGCTTCGCGAGGCTGGCAGCGGGCACCTCGTCAGCGGGCGCGATGCCGAGCTCCCAGCCTGCCCCACGCACAACCGCGGACGCGCGGAACGGTCCGGCGCTCAGGCCAGCCCGGACCGCCGCCTGCTGCCGCGCCACCGTCCCGGTCACGTGGCCGTCCGCGTCGAGCGCAGGACCCGGCCCGGTCGCGCGCCCGTCAGGGCACCACCGCCCAGGACCGGCCGACCCGCCACGAAGACGTGCTCGACCCCCTCGGCGAAGCGGTGCGGGTCCCGGTAGGTGGCCGTGTCGCGGATGCGCGCGGGGTCGAAGACGACCAGGTCGGCCACGGCCCCTGGCCGCAGCACGCCCCGGTCGTCGAAGCCGAGCCGGGCGGCGGGCAGGCCGGTCATCTTCCGCACCGCATCCTCGAGGGTGAGGACGGCTTCCTCCCGCACGAACCTGCCGAGCACGCGCGCGAACGTGCCGTAGCTGCGGGGATGCGGACGACCCCCCGCGCTCGGGTGCTGCACCCAGCCGTCGCTTGCGACGGCGACCGCCGGGTGCGCGAGGACGGCCCGGACGTCGGCGGGATCCAGCGCATGGTGAACGATCTGCACGCCGCCGGGGCTGGTGGCGAGTAGGTCGAGCACGAGGACCATGGGGTCGCGGTCCAGCCGCCTGGCGGCGTCTGCCAGCGACAGCCCCTCGGTCCATCGGAGCGGGCCAGCGGGCACGTGCGCCACCTCGACCGCAGCGGCCGGGAAGTCGTCGTGTGCCAGCGCTGTCGACACCTGCGGCCGCAGCGCGGGGTCACGGGCCATGGCCGCCGCCGCCTTGGGGCCGGCATCCGACACCCACCGCGGCAGCAACGCCAGCAACGTCGTGCTCGTCGCCTCGTACGGGTAGGCGTCCGCTGCGACGTCCTGGCCCGCCGCGCGGGCCTCGTCGAGCAGCGCCAGTGCCTGCAGCACCCCACCCTGCGCGCGCCCACCCTGCTGTGCGCGACCCATGGCCTTGAGGTGACTGACCTGCAGCGCCACCCGGCAGTCGCGGGCGAGCGCCAGCACCTCGCGGATGCTGCCGAGCAGCCCGGCCCCTTCGTCGCGGATGTGCGCGGAGCAGAACGCGCCGCGGCGCGCGGCCTCGGCGCACACCGCTGCGAGCTCGAGCGCGTCTGCCGAGGCGCCCGGCGGGTAGCGCAGGCCCAGGGACACCCCACTCGCGCCGGCGTCGAGCGCAGCAGCCACCTGCGCG
>SKPY01000004.1 GCA_007119305.1 Nitriliruptorales bacterium | reverse complement strand
GCTGTTCGAGCAACTGCCCGCCCCCTTGTGGGCCGACCGCGCCCGCCACGAGCTGGCGCGCCTGGGTGGCCGGCCCTCGCCCGTGACGCTGAGCCCGACCGAGCGCCAGATCGCCGCGCTGGTCGCCGCAGGGCGCACGAACCGGCAGGTCGCCGACGAGCTCTTCATTAGCCCCAAGACCGTCGAGTGGAACCTGTCGAAGGTCTACCGCAAGCTCGGCGTGCGCTCCCGCAGCGAACTCGCCGCCACCTGGCCGCAGCCCGCCGGACAGCAAGAAAGTTAATCCCGGGGGATTCCCGGGTTCCAGGGTCTCGCCCCCCGCCTACCGTCGACTCACGGTACGGAGCTGGCGACGGAAGCGACGGACATGCCCAGATACCTCGTCGAGGTGGACTTCCCGGGGGCCGGAACCCTGCAGCCCGACGAACTGCGGGCGGTGTCGCGACGCACACGCCACAGCCTCGAC
Source organism: Nitriliruptorales bacterium (assembly GCA_007119305.1). GTDB lineage: Bacteria > Actinomycetota > Nitriliruptoria > Euzebyales > Egibacteraceae > SKPY01. The sequence continues at coordinate 4,318 of SKPY01000004.1, read as the reverse complement.
GAGCTCGCCGCCCGGGTGCAGTGGCAGCACAGCTACCTGGCTGCCGAGCGGATCTTCGTCGTCTACATCGCCGATGACGAGACGCTCGTGCGCCAGCACATGACCCGCGCCGGCCTGCCGGCGGGCCGGGTGTCGCGCATCACCGCGGTCATCGACGCCGCCACCGCCGAACACGACGACACGGATGCGCGCTCGTGATCCAGCACGGCCCGCACGCGAGCCTGCTGAGCGCCCACAGGTCGGCGCCCCGCGCGGCGGCATGCACGCACAGCGCAGCAGGACAGCCCGGTCCGTTGGAGGACGTGGGGCGGCTCCATCACGCGTTTCCCGCCACCCGCAGCCAGCGGGCCGTCATCCGAGGAGACCTCGCAGCGGACCTTCGCGCCGGCTTCACCGGACCGCAATGCCCCTCTGGGAGTGCCCTGCCCGTCAAGCCTGACCGGGCAACCGGCGGCCTTGGAGTCCGACCCGCACCGGAGGGATCCCGACATGCGGCCAGCAGCGCTCGTTCACAGCCGCCGAGGTCACCTTGACCGGCATCAACGACGGGCCGCTGGAGACCGGGCTCGCGCCCTGGGCGCGGAGCGGGTTCGTCCGCCGAGCTGCCTCGCATGCCACCACGACCGAACCCGACGATGAGAAAGGATGATGCACCATGACCACGACACGCATACGCCGCGAGCGCCACTGGCTGGCGGTAGGCGCCGGCCTGTTGGCGGTCGGCCTGGCAGCCGCGCTCGCGTTCACGTTCGCACCCGGAGCCGGGGCGGACCATGCACCGATCCACGCCGTGCCGTTGACGACCGCGGAGCACAACGAGTTCACCGACAATGTCGCCGTGCAGGTGCGCGACAAGCCCGGTGGGCGGCCCACGACGGTGAACAACCTGCACGACGCCTCCAACATCGCCGTGGGCGAGTTCACCGTCCAGCCGGGGGTCTGGTTCCCCTGGCACACGCACCCGGGAACGGGCCTCGTCGCGGTCGCCCAGGGCGATCTCGTGTTCATCTACGCCGACGACTGCGTCGAGCGGCGCTACAACGAGGGCGAGGCGTTCGTCGACCCGGGCGTCGTGCACACCGCCTACAACCCCAGCGACACCGACGTGACCGTGGTGATCGCGACCTTCCTCGGCGTCCCGGAGGGCGCTGCGTTGGCCACCCCGGTCGACGCTGCGGAAGCGGAGGCGCTCAACGAGGCGTGCGGCGCCCAAGCACCCGCGCCCTTGGCCGCGGCCCACGACCACTGAACCCATGGAGGGCCGGCGCGCTCGGGGGCCTCACCGCCTCGGGCGCGCCGGCTGGCCGCCGGAGAAGAAGCCACCATGAGCAAGCATCCCGCTTACCAGGGTCCGCTCGGGTCTGTCAGATTGGGCACGGGAGATCCTGACCCAGCCCGTCGATGCGGTCCTCGGCACCAGCAACCCCGACGGTTCCCCCCACATGGTGCCGGTCGGGTTGTGCTTCAACGGCGAGCGCTTCCTCATCGCCTCAGGCTCGGCCACCCGCAAGGTCCGCAACCTCGAGATCGATCCGCGAGCGCACATCCTCGTCATAGCGCCGGCCGCCTCGACGGGGATCGACGACGGCTGGGTGGCCGCCGACGGGCACGCCACGCTCGTGCGCGGCGCGCAAGCCCAGGAGCTCAACAGGCGCGCGGTCGCGCCCTACGTCACCGCGGAGGGCGCGCGCGGCTACGAGGAGGCTTCCTGACGGCCATGGACGTGACCATCGTCGTCACGCCCAAGCGCCGGCGCACCTGGGACGAGACCGCCATGCTCGCCGCCATGGTCGAGCACGGCTATACCGCAGATGATGCTGCCCGGCTGCCCGTTGATATGTCGCCCGCCCGTGAGAAGGCCAGGGGGGCGCCGCGGGCGCAACGACGTCGACGGCTGCCCGGAGCCAGGGAGGAGCAGACAGATGGGTGACGTGTCGGTGATCGGGCACCGGAGCGATGGGCAGCGCGCTGGTCGACCGCCTCGACGCCGAAGGCACCCTCCGGCGCCAACTCACCCCCGGCCTCGACCGGCGGCAGTCCAGGACGGTCGCTGACGACTCGCAAGGCGCCCGTCGCCACCGCCTGGACGAGTTCGGTCTAATCACCCCAGCAGGTGCACGCGATTGCGGGATATGCCGGGTAGGCCCGAAGTCGATCAACCACGCTCCCCATCACTCCCAGTAGCCCCTCGAGGCTTGCAGGATCAGCCCTGAGCATGGCCGCGCTGATGCCCAGGTCTGTGCACATGCATCGCGGGGTCGCTCTCTCACCGCGTAGCCGTGACCCCCAGATAGCAGCGGATGCCGCGTATGAGCGAGCCGGTCGTGGCGGCCGGCAACGCCACGGCGTGGGGCGCTGGCGTCCGTGCCCTCGACCCGGCGATGACACCGAGCCGACGACAACTTGGTCATGCCCGGCAGGCGAGGCGGCGCTTGCTTGTGGGCGGTGGCGGCGGACGCCCGCCCGGGCCGGCGTACCCCAAGTTCCGGTGCTCAGGGGCATCCGTCGCCATCCGAATGTGCAAAAGCCCGGCACAACGCCGGACCCTTGCACGTCTTGATGGTGCCGTTACTCAATGGATCAGTCGTTCGGTGACTCGGCCGAAGCAGATGTTGCCTCCGGACCGGAACCTACCTTGAAGGAGAGGCCATCGATACCGCCGGTGCACGACCCGGAGTCACAGGCCGGTTCAACCCGTCCGTCTGTCCAGATGATGAGGTTAGCTGCCTCGGGACCACCGCCTGCCATCGGCAAGAAGAGGGCTTCTGAGGGACGATAGCCCTCTGGGAGGGTGAACGCGGTCGTGCCGCTCGACCCGACGATCGTTCCCTGGAGGTGCACCATGCCGTGGAGGTCACGGAAGAAACCAGCCTGAGTGAAGTCGCCGCTGAAATTCCCCCAATCGTTTTCGAACGCAGGTTCACCTGTCGTGCCGACAACACGGAACGCCTCAGCCTCAGCGAGCTGATCGGCCCCGACCGCCCCATCGGCAATCGTGGGGTCTGGGTATTCGCCGGACAGGTCACCGCCCGCTGGCCCTGCGGGGGTCTGCAGCTCGGATGCCGACAAGCCCTCGAGCAGCGAGGCGTTGAGGTTGGCGACCTGGGTATCGCTGTCGACCTCGAGCGCGTCGACGGACAGCGTGCCCGACAGGCCAGCGCCGCCGTCGACCGTGGCGTCGGTGAGGATCGGGCGGCCGATGCCCAGCTGGGCTGCGAGAGCCCCGAGCTCGACGGCGGTCTCGACGCGGGTCGGACCAGACACCCGCTGGGTCGCCAGCCCGAGCGCTTGGACATCCTGCTCGACCTGGTCGGACACCGCCGCGGTGCCGCCGGCGAGCACCACGAGGTCCGGGTTCAGGTCGAGCAGCGCGTCCTCGGTCGCCGAGCTCAGCGACGCCGTCGGGGTCAGCAGGACCGTCCCTCCGAGCGTGCCGGCGATGCTCGACGCGGCGAGCGCGTCGACGGGGTTGTCCGCCCGAGCGAGGAACACGACGTCGGGCACCGGGTCGTCGGTTGCGCTCTGGGCAAGGGTCGGCAGCGTGGTGGCGGCGAGCACCAGCACAAGGAGGGCCGCGACGAGCCACGGAAGGCGCCTGCCGATCTGCGTGCGCGTATCGGAAGAGCCGCTCATACAGTCCCACCTCCATCTGCGGACCGCGCGGGGTCCGTGGCCCCGCCTCTTCGTCAGCCCGTACGCCGCAGCCTTTCACACCGGCCGTGAGACGTAAAGGAGTGGAGCACGCGAGCCTACGTTACCGGCGGCGACAGATAGGACAGCCTGGGCATGAACCCTGCCGCCCTCGACTGGGCCAAACGCACGGCGAGCTGTGGGTCCACCCCGACAACGCCAGCGCCGCCGCCTCTACGAGCGCACCGGCTGGCACCACGACGGCCTCTCCCGCATCCAGCCGGTTCTCGGCGTGAAGGTACCCGAGGTGCGCTACCGCATCGCGCTTGCACCAACGGCGGAGTGACCGGTCTTTGTGGTCGCGAGACGGGACCAGCGACCGACTGCGGTCCTACACCACTCCGAACAGCCCTCGAGTTCAACCCTAATGGGGCCCGTAGGGCCCGTAGTCGTCGTCGGCTGTGGACAGATGTGGATATGTGGACAGCTGACGGAAGAACAGGACGAAGGATTGATCGAGCGTCTGGCGTGGAGGGATGCTCGAGATGGTGGCTCAAGCCGACCGGCAGGTGAGCACTTTTCAACCCCGGGCTGCGAGCTCTACGGCGAGACCGTGCCCCTGCCGGGCGGTGAGCAGGATCGACGACTAGTGGGATGACGTGCCGAGGTTCGAGCACTGATCCATTAG
>SKPY01000531.1 GCA_007119305.1 Nitriliruptorales bacterium | reverse complement strand
TTGCTAGCTCCGGAGCAGAAGGCCGCAGGTTCGAATCCTGCCGCGGGTACAAGGCCCGCCGCCTGAACAGGCACTTCGCACCGCCGTGCCCGTCACCGGGCCAGTCCTCGGCCACGTGCTGTGGATAACACAGCGCAGCCCGCTCGCCGGCGACCGTCGGCTACGTCCCAGGTGAGTTATACTTCGGGTATGAAGACTGCGGTGTCGATCCCAGACGAGCTCTTCCGCAAAGCGGACGAGTTGGCCCGTCGGCAGGGCAAGTCCCGCAGCCAGGTCTACCAGGAGGCGCTCGCCGAGTACGTACTCCGCCGTGACCCCGGGACGGTCACCCAGGCGATGGATGAAGTTCTGGAGGACGTCGAGTCTGCGCCGGACGGCTGGCTCGCCGAGGCGGGGCGACGGGCTCTGGAACGCAGCGAGTGGTAGTCGCACAGGGCGACGTCTTCTGGGCCTCCCTTCCCGACCCGGTCGGGTCCGGCCCCGGCCATCGGCGCCCCGTCGTGATCGTTCAAGGCGACGCGCTGAACGCGAGCAGACTCGCAACGGTGGTCGTCGTTCCGTTGACGAGCAACCTTCGGTGGGCCCCGGCGCCCGGGAACGTGCCGCTCCGGGCCCGCCGAACAGGCCTCCCGAAGGGCTCCGTGGCGAACGTGTCCCAGATCGTCGCCATCGATCGAGCCGTCCTCACCGAACACGTGGGACGGGTGTCGAAGGGTGAGCTCAGCCTCATCCTCGCAGGCATCGATGTGGTCCTCGGTCGCGACAACGGGGCTTGACCCCGCCTCCCACGATCACCGCGTGGGCGGCAAGGTCGGACGCTCAAGCACGCCCTGCAGCGGGTGGGCGGTGCGCGAGCCGGCTCCCTGTCAGCGCCTGGACGGTGCGCGCCGGTGCGACTGTTGACAGGTTCGCGCGCGGGCCAACGTGATCAGGGGCGAGCAAGTCGACGGTGACAACAGCCCGCCGATCAGCACCGGTAGACGGAATCGCTCTGGGGTGCCGTTGGGCCGTGGCCCGCGAATTCCTGACCGCTGGCGGTGTAGGGATGGAGGTCGCTCGGCCGGCGACGGTGGAGGGCGTGCTTGAGGCGCTCGCCGATGATCCCGACGCGCTCGTACTGGCCGGCGGCACCGTGATGGTCGAGGTCAACGCCGGGCACCGCCATCCCGGTGGGGTCGTTTCTGGGACCGGTTCCCGGTGTCGCAGGATGCTCGCGCCGCTCCCGGCGCATCGGTGAGCCAGTCGATGGTCGCCGCGTGCGTGGCCGCGACTCCGGCCTTCACCCGAGGTCGTCGGCGGGCGGCGCGGCGTGCCGGATGACGCGTCATCGACGTTGCCGGCGTTCGCCGCTTCGACCGCGATCGAGGTGCTGTAGGCGCGCGACTGCAGCGCCAACAACGCGTCGTTTGGGCCGAGGTGTTGCACCGCGAGTGACGGCTCGTAGACATCCGCGCATAATCGCGACATCCAACCACGCGTGGGGGAAGCCGCAGCCGCCCAGCATGCGCCACGCTCGATGGGTCGTCGCGCACAAGGGGCTGACGGTGCCCACCGGCGAGGGAGGCCCGAAGTGGCTATCAGGCATCTCAAGCTGCGCGACGTGACGCTGAAGGTCCATGACCTGGGCTCAGGTGAGCCTGTGCTGTTCATCCAGACCGCGTTGATTGCCGACGAGCTGCTGCCGTTGGCAAGCGAGCTGTCGCTCGCGGACGACTTCCGGAGGATCGTCTACCACCGGCGTGGATACGCCGGCAGCTCCCCGGTCGACGGTCCCGGTTCGATACCACGCGATGCTGCCGACTGCCGGGCTCTGCTAGCGGCGCTTCGGGTCGAACGCGCCCATGTCGTCGGCCTGTCCTACAGCGGCGCGGTGGCCCTCCAGCTCGCAGCCGACGCACCAGAGTGCTTGCGCAGTCTCGTCCTCATCGAACCGCCACCAGTGCACATCCCCAGCGCCGGCGAGTTCCGTCGGGTGAACGAGGATCTGCTCACGACCCGCCGCACACGAGGCGCCACTGCGGCACTCGACGAGCTCCTCGCTGCGGTTATCGGCCCGGACTGGAGCCAGGAGATCGAGCACTACGTGCCAGGCGCAAGCGAGCAGATGAAGAATGATCTGCTCACGTTCTTCGACACGGACCTGCCCGCACTGCTCACCTGGCAGTTTGATGCCCACGACGCCGAACGCATCATCTGTCCGGTCCTTCACGTCGGAGGTAGCGACACCCACAGATGGTTCCTCGAGGTGCGCGAACTCGTCCGCAAGTGGCTCCCACACGCAGAGGACGCCCAGATCGAAGGCGCGGGCCATTCCCTGGCCGTCACGCATACCCCCCACGTCGCCGACGCGATCGTCGACTTCCTCCATCGGGTGTCACGTGAGGCGCCAGCACCGTGATTCTGGTCACGGCACTGCAGCTGGTTCGACGTTGTGGTTGAGCCTGAAGATGTTGTCCGGGTCGAGTGCGCGCTTGACCGCGGCCAGCCGCCGGTAGCTGTCAGCTCCTCCGTAGCCGGCGATGATGCGCTCTCGGCCCTCGTCGGGGGTGAAGTTGAGGTAGGCGCCGCCGGCGGCGAAGGGCACCATGTCCGCGCAGGCCGCCTTCGCCCAGGCGATCCCGCGCTCGTCGTCGCGGGCGTGCTCCCACACCCCGAAGGGGTGGACGCACCAGCGCGCCGCGCGGTTCGCGGTCGGCCAGCCGTTGGCCTGCCGTGCGACGGCCCCGCCCCACGGCAGGAGCGCGTGCTGGGAGGGCGAGGGCACGATCATGTCGTGCGCGCGTGCGCAGAACAGGTCGACGGCCGCGTTCGGTAGCGCGGGCAGGTGCTCGGCTGACCAGTAGTTGCGGTAGCCCGGCGGGTCGTCGAGCGCGCACTGGATCTCTGCGTAGGGCAGCTCCGCGATCATCGCGCCAGCGGGTCGCAGGTCGAGCAGCGGCCGGATCGCCTCCCGGGCCTCGTCCTCGGGGCCCGTGTAGACCACGACGACGAGCACGGCCAGCCCGCCGACGAGCCGTTCGGGCACGAACTCCTCGGGGAAGCCGGTGATGCACAGGACGCCGCCGCCGAGGTCGTCGGGCGCGCCGGCTTCGAACAGGTCGCGGTAGCGGCCGACGACCGTCGTCGCTGCCTCGGGGGCGAACAGCAGCAGCCCGAACGTCACCGCCGGGAGCGGGTGGAGTCGGAAGGTGAACTCGGTCGCGACCCCGAAGTTCCCGCCACCCCCGTGCAGGGCCCAGAACAGCTCGGGGTTGGCGTCCTCGGAGGCGGTGACCCTCCGTCCGTCGGCGGTGACGAGCTCGACGGACAGGAGGTTGTCGCACGCCAGCCCGAACTTGCGTTCCAGCCACCCTGACCCGCCGCCGAGGGTGAGCCCGGCGACGCCGGTGCTGGAGACCCGCCCGCCGGTCGTGGCCAGCGCGTGGGGCTGGCAGGCGCGATCGACGTGCCCCCACGTGGCGCCACCGCCGACCCGCACCGTGCGGGCTGCCGGATCGACGTCGACTGCGTGCATGTTGCGCAGGTCGATCACAAGCCCCCCGTCGGTGAGGCTCGCCCCGGCCACGCTGTGACCGCCGCCGCGCACCGCGATCTCCAGATCGTTCGAGCGCGCGAAGGCCACCGAAGCGGCCACGTCTGCAGCGTCGACGCATTGGGCGATCACCGCGGGATGCCGGTCGATCATGGCGTTGAAGACGGTGCGGGCGTCGTCGTAGCCGCGCTCGCCCGGCACGAGCACCCTGCCCGCCAGGCGGTCGCGCAGCCGCGTTGCATCCACAGGCAGTGCCGGAGCGGTCATCGTCGCCTCCTCGTTCGTACAGAACGCGTCACAAGTGGCCTCTTGCGCGGCCGTCGCGTTCGCCGCAACGTACGGTGCAGCGACAGCGTGGACCTGCCCGCTGTCAGATCGCTGTCAATCCGGAGCGCGGGCAGGGTCGGACGGGAACGGGCCGTGGGCGGAACGCGGATCGGGGTGCTCGGACCGGTGGTGCTGCTCACCGGCGAGGCGACGCCCGTGTGGCTGCGCAGCCGGCGTCAACGGCTGCTGCTGGCGGTGTTGGTCGCGCGCTCGGGGCAGGTCGTGACCGCCGGTGAGCTGATCGACGCATTGTGGGCGACGAAGCCGCCCGCCGACCCCTTGGCTGCCCTGCACTCCCATGTGTCCCGTCTGCGCAGATCGCTGGGCTCGGCCGGCACCTGGGTGGAGACCGCGGGGACCGACTACCGCTTCGCCGGCGGCCCCGAGCGGGTCGACGCGGCCCGGTTCGAGGTGCTCGTCGCTGCGGCTCGTGCTCAGCTCGGCGAACCCGACGCTGCCCTCGGCCTGCTTGACGCCGCGTTGGGCCTGTGGCGCGGGGCGGCTTACCACGAGGTGGCCGAGCACGAGCGGATCCGACCAGAGGCGGCCCGTGTGGAGGAGCTGCGCGCCGAGGCGCTCGAGACCCGCGCACAGCTGCTGCTGGCCGCCGGCCGGGCGGACGAGGCCGCGCAAGCGATGGAGCGGCTCGGCGGCGACCACCCGTTTCGGGAGCGCCCGGTGGCCTTGCTCATGCGTGCGCTGGCCCGCCGGGGCCGACACGCCGACGCCCTGCGCGCCTTCAGCGAGTTCCGGCGGCGGCTGGACGACGAGCTCGGGCTCGACCCCTCACCGGGCTTGGAGGCGGTGCAGCGGGAGATCCTACGCCACGAGACGCCCGCATCCGGCGCCGTGCCGGTAGTCGGTCTGCCGGGCAACTCCTTCGTCGGCCGCAGAGCAGAGCTCGACGACTGCGCGGCGTGCCTGGA
>SKPY01000102.1 GCA_007119305.1 Nitriliruptorales bacterium | reverse complement strand
CGTACTGACGTGGGCCGGGTTTCGCCGGACCGTCTTCCGCCTTCCGCCTACCCCAAGTGTAGCGGGCGGACCTGCCGCCGCTGCGGCCGGCGCAGGCGTCCCTCGCGTTCGACGCCCCCCCAAAGTCCGCTGGTCATCCGCCGCTGCGCCGGGCTGCGCCGTCGACCTCTTCACGCAGCCCGAGGCCCAGGAAGAAGATCCTTGGGCCCCCCTGGGCACCTACCGCCACGTGGTGCACGCCCGGGATCAGGGGCGCCACGGAGTGCAGGCGTGAGCGCCATCCACCGGCCTGCCGGGATGGGGGACCGCAGTTCCTGACCGTGTGCCGGCTCCCAGATCCACCTGGACGGGCCTAACCCTCGCGACTTCCGCCGAGTACGTCGGCACGGTCTCCGACGGCGATGTTGATCGCGACGAAGCTGCTCATGGGTCGCCAGGGTGGTTCGGGTGCTCGGGGGGCGGGTTCGTGATGGGCGCAAGACGGATGCGTCGGATGACGCGGGGGCTTGCTTCCAGGATGTCGAGGCGCCATCCGCCCACGGTGAGGGTTTCGCCGGTCTTGGGGATATGTCCAAGGTGGTCGAGGACGAGCCCTGCGATCGTGATGTACGCACCGATTGGCAGATCGATGCCGAGTTCGTCGAGGTCGTGGACCGGGTAGGCGCCGGAAACGGTGACCGACCCGTCGGGGTGGCGTCGGGCGGCTTGCACCTGGGCGTCGGTCTCATCCCAGATCTCACCCACGAGCTCCTCGATCAGGTCTTCGACGGTCACGATCCCCTCGACGCCGCCGTGCTCGCTGATCACGATGGCCATCTGTTGGCGGTGGGCCTGCAGCTTGCGCAGCGCGTCGAGCGCCCCGAGGGTCTCTGGCAGGACCAGTGGCGCCTGGGCGTGCTCGCCGACCGTGCCGCTCGCGTCGACGAGGTCACGCAGGTGCACGACGCCGACGACGTGGTCGAGGTCGTCGGCGTAGACGGGCGCTCGTGAGTGACCGGTGCCGATAAGTCGCTGGGCCGCCAGGCCGGCCGCTGCATCCTCTGGCAGGGCGATGATGTCGGGGCGGGGCACGAGGATCTGCTGGAGCGTGCGGTCGGCGAACTCGAATGCCCCGTCGATGATCGCGCGCTCGTGCTCGGTCAGCTCGGGTTGGGATGCGACCATGTCGCGCAGCTCGTCTTCGGTCACGACCTGCCGGTGCACGGATGGGTCACCCCCGAGCAGCCGCACGATGACGTCGGTGACGCGGCCAAGCACCCAGATCACCGGCCGGGCGGCGCTGGCCAGTGCTGCCAGTGGCCGCGCGGCGAGCAGCCCCCAGCCCTCCGCCCGCTGCATTGCCAGCCGCTTGGGGACGAGCTCCCCGGCGACGAGGGCGACGAAGGTCAGCGCCAACACCACCAGCACGATGGCGGTGGGACGAGCCGCCCGGCCCAGCGGGGCGAGCAGGTCCACGAGCGGCTCGGCGAGCGTGACCGCAGCGGTGGCCGAGGCGAGGAACCCGGTCAGGGTGATACCAATCTGCACCGTGGACATGAACCGGTTGGGGTCCCGCGCCAGACGCGCCAGCACGCTCCCGGCGCGGCCGTGGTCGGCCAACCGGGCAAGCTGGCCATCGCGCAGGCTGATGAGCGCGATCTCGCTGCCCGACAGCAGCGCATTGAGCAAGATCAGGACGGCCACGACCAGCAGCTGCAGCCAGAACGCCTCCACGGTGATCAACCACCTCGCCAGGGCTGCCAGCGACAGGGACACGAACGGCAAGACCGACGTGGCGGCCAGTCCACCAGCCCCGCCCAGTTGAGCATCTGCCCAACGCCGTGGCCACGGTCGCTGGCCCTTCCCCGGGTGGGCCACCCGACCCTGCTCGTCCCACACACGCGCACCCCCGGACGCCCCACGAAGGGCAGGTCCGACGATCTGGCAACGGGCATCGGCGAAGGGGGCACACCGATGGACCGGTGGTCAGGGGAAGGAAGCTTCTGGCCCATGGGATCACTCACCGGAGGTCGACGATGACCGGCGCATGGTCGCTCGGTTTGCCCGCTCCAGACGTGGGCTTGCGCTCGTCGCGCTCGACCCACACCCCGGTGCACCGGTCGGCCACCGGCCTGGTCGCCAGCGCGAGGTCGAGGCGCAGGCCCCAGTCGCGGTGGAAGGCGCCGGCCCGGTAGTCCCAGAACGTGAACGGCCCCCGGCCCTCGTGGTGTAAACGCATCAGGTCGACCAGCCCCCAGCCCAGCAGGGCGCGGATCCGCTCCCGCTCCGGTTCGCTGGCCAGGTTGCGCCCTCGCCACCTCTCCGGATCGTGGACGTCTGCGTCTTCGGGCGCCACATTGAAGTCGCCGACGATCAAGAGCGGGTCGTTCCGGTCGTGCTCGGCCCGCAGCCATGCCGACAGGGCATCGAGCCAGCGGAGCTTCAGCTCGTATTGGGGAGCGCCGACGGCGACGCCGTTGACGACGTAGACGTTGACGATGCGCAGCCCCCCGACCGAGCCGGACAGCACCCGGGCCTGCTCGGGCGCGGGGTCTCCCGGGAAGCCGCGCGCGACGTCGGTGAGCGGGTCCCGGGAGAGGATCGCAACCCCGTTCCGCCCCACCTGGCCGAGAACCGACGAGCAGTAGCCGGCGGCCTCGAGCTGCCCAGCCGGGAACGCCTCGTCGGCGACCTTCAGCTCCTGCACGCACACGACGTCCGGCTCGTGACGGCCCAGAAGCCCCAGGGTGCGGGACAGCCGCATCTTGATCGAGTTCACGTTCCAGGTGACAACCCTCACACCGGGCACCCTCGCACACAGCCGCCGCAAGCAGCAGCCCGAGGCCCAAGCAGGAGCGCGACCCCGGCTCCACGGCCGCCCAGCTGACCGCCGCGATCGCCGACCACGGACTGTCCTCCGCGGTGCTCGAACCCTCCGCAGGATCAGGAAGAAGCACCAGCGGCAGGAGACGGGTCACGAGCGGCCGCGGCGATCTCCTCGGGCGCGCTCAGCGGTCGAGCGCGTTGCGCACGGCTGCGTCCCCGCGCGTCCCAGCAGCCTGCAGCGCCTCCTCGGCTAGCGCTAGCGATGGCGGAGCGGGCGCGCCGGTGCGACGCTGAGCGGGTAAGCGGCTGAGGGCCGGAGGCAGGATGATGGGCACAAGGCGCCGGGTCATCGCCACGATCCTGGTGCTGCTTCTGTTGCCGGCCGCCGGTGTCCTGGTGTGGTGGCTGCTGTGGAATCCGTACTGGATCCTGCCGCGGCTGATGGATCAGGTGGCGTTGCCCGACGAACTCGAACTGGTCTACGAGGAGGAGCGCGGCAACCGGTTCTGCTTCTTCGAATGCCCGTCGGTGGTGCGGCACTACCTGACGACCCGTGGCCCGGAGGAGACCTGCGAGCGGCTCAGTCGCGCCTCGGATGACTGGCCCGGCGAGCCCCAATTTCACCCTCGCCCCGACCTTGAGGGGTGCAGCGCCGGGACGCGACTGCCGCCACCGCACCGAAGCCGCGGCGTCAGCGTGAGCGTGCGGCCGTTGCCCGTAGACCAGGAGAGGATCCCCGGCACCGTCATCGACATCGCCGTCCGCTACCAAGGCGCGACGCTCGTCCGCGTGTCGGGATCGCAGGCACCGCGGTGAGGGAACCGCGGCTCCGCCTCAGCTCAGCTCTGGATCTTGAGACCACCCAACGCCACGACCCGTTCGGCCGGCTCATCGGCATCACCGAGAGGGGCCGCCCTCCGTCGACCTACGAGACCGCGCTGGAGCGCGACGCCACCTTCCAGGCGCTCACCACGATCGCCTCGCGCACCGCCGACGGGCGGCTGTTCCAGAACCAGCAGCTGTCCTACGACGCGGTCGGCAACGTCATCGGGGCGTTCGACGACGTCGCCGAGCCGCGCGCGTCGGAAAAGGGCAAGCCGGTCGAGGTGTCCTACACCTACGACGACCTGTCGCGGCTCGTCGCCGCCAGCGGGGAGTGGGGCAGCAGCGCCCCGCACGAGGAGCGCTACACCGTCGAGCGGTCCCCGGATACCCCAACGCGGACCATGCCCGCACCCGAAGGACCGCGTTGAGTTTCACGGTGGGTGACGCTGGCCGTTGTGTCTAGGCCTTCTGGTACGTCTTCGCTGCCCGGCCGCGGCCTTCTTGACGCTCCCCGGCTTCCTGCAGCTCACCGGCTTGGAGCATGTCGCCGATCACCTTGCGTGCTGTTGCCACTGCAGCGCCGGTGTCGTTGGCGATGTCGGCGACGGTGAACTCGGCCCGCTTGGCCTTGATCTTGTTGCGGATCTGCTCTGCAGACACGCGTGGGGCGCGCCGTTTGGTCGTCTTCTTCGCACCACGGGCTGCACCACGCACGGTGAACCCGGCAGCGCGCAGCACCTTCGGGGGCACACCTTCGTCCCGCAGGGCTTGCCCGGTCACGCCGTGCTTGTCGGCCCAGGCTTTGGCGTGCTTGACGAACGCCGCTTCGAGCTCGCTGGTGTCCACGCGCTGAGCGTCGAGGAGGCGTTGCCGCAGCTCAAGCCGTTCCACAGGGTCGGTGGCCTTGTCCAGCTTGCTCTCGAGTCTCTTGATCGCCTGCTCGTCGCGCAGCCCAGCAGGCTCTTTGAGCGCGGTGAGGTAGTCGCGGACAGCCGTCTCACGGTCTTGCGTTGCCATACGAAACCCTTTGATCCACTAACCGAATGCAACAAAAGGAAGTAACAGGATCTATTTGGAAAAGCGGATATCGTTGTTTGCGCTGCCATACTAGCGTTGCAGCGCAGAGAAATCTGAACCACAATAACCACGCGTCGTATGTGCGGGGCTG
>SKPY01000414.1 GCA_007119305.1 Nitriliruptorales bacterium | reverse complement strand
CTTCACCGCGGCGATCAAGGCGGTTGGCCTCGCGAAGGTCGGCGACACCGTCACCAGTCAGGCACGCCCCGCCCCGACGCCCCTGCCGGGCTACCGGGAGCCCACGCCGATGGTCTACTGCGGGCTGTACCCCGTGGACAGCGACGACTTCCCCGACCTGCGCGACGCGCTCGACAAGCTGCGGCTGAACGACGCGAGCTTCACCTTCGAGCCCGAGACCTCCGCGGCCCTCGGCTTCGGCTTCCGCTGCGGCTTCCTCGGCTTGCTCCACATGGAGATCATCTCGGCCCGGCTCGACCGGGAGTTCGACATCCCGCTCGTGGCGACCGCTCCGAACGTCGCGTACGAGGTCTACCTCGAAGCCGAGGCGGCCGGCAGGTCGGGCGCCGGACGCCGTGCCGCCGAGAGCGCGTCGGCGCCGGAGATGGTGCGCGTGTCCAACCCGGCGGATCTGCCGCCGGCGAACCGTGTCGCGGCGATCCACGAGCCGGTCGTCGACGCGATGATCCTCGCGCCCAGCGACTACGTCGGGCCGGTCATGCAGCTGTGCGAGAGCCGCCGCGGCGACATGCTGAAGATGGACTACCTCAGCGAGGAGCGGGTCGAGCTGCACTACCGGCTGCCGCTCGCCGAGATCATCTTCGACTTCTTCGACAAGCTGAAGTCGTCGACACGCGGCTACGCCTCGCTCGACTACGAGCCCGCAGGTATGCAGCAGGCGGATCTCGTGAAGGTCGACGTGCTGCTCAACGGTGAGCCGGTGGACGCGTTCAGCGCAATCGTCCACCGTGACAAGGCCCACGAGTACGGCCGGTCGATGGTGACGAGGCTCAAGGAGCTCATCCCACGGCAGATGTTCGACGTGCCGGTGCAGGCGGCGGTCGGGGCGAAGATCATCGCCCGCGAGACGATCAAAGCCCGGCGCAAGGACGTCACCGCCAAGTGCTACGGGGGCGATGTGAGCCGGAAGCGCAAGCTCCTCCAGCGCCAGAAGGAAGGCAAGAAGAAGATGAAGGCCGTCGGCACCGTCGAGGTGCCTCAGGAGGCCTTCGTCGCAGCGCTGACGATCAGCGACCGCGAGTAGGCGAGCATGTCGGGGGTGCATGGGGCTGCGCCCCGCCCCGGGGTCTACCTCCACGTGCCGTTCTGCGCGCACCGCTGCGGGTACTGCGACTTCGCCGTGCACGTGGGCGCTGCCGCGGGGCTGCAGCGGCGCTACGTCGCGGCGCTCCACGCCGAGCTCGAGCGTGTCGCGCGGGCAGGCCCTGGCGCGCTCGCGCCACCGGGCGCACGACCGCAGCGCGGCTGGCCGAAGTTCGGGTCGGTGTTCGTCGGCGGGGGCACCCCGACCCGGCTCGAGGCGGAGCAGCTCGCTGGGTTGCTGCGAGCCGTCCGCGCGCGCCTGCCCGTGGCCGCCGACGCCGAGGTGACCGTGGAGGCCAACCCCGAGGACTTGAGCGCGGCCTACCTCGCCACGCTCGTCAGAGCGGGGCTCACCCGCGTGTCCCTCGGCGCCCAGTCGACCGCGCCCCACGTGCTCGCGTTCCTCGACCGTCGCCACGACCCCGCGAGCGTCGCCGGCGCGCTCAGCGCGGCGCGAGCGGCCGGGGTGGGATCCGTCAGCGTCGACCTCATCTACGGCGCCCCCGCCGAGACGGACGCGGACTGGCGGCGCAGCCTCGCGGCGGTGCTCGGGGCTGGCGTCGACCACGTCTCCTGCTACAGCCTCACCCTCGAGGCCAACACCCCCTACGCGCGTGCAGTACGCGCAGGGTCCAGGCCACCGCCCGACGACGACGTCGCCGCCGACCGCATGGGGGTGGCCGCGCAGATGCTCGCCGCGGCAGGGTTCACGCGTTACGAGATCTCCAACTGGGCGCGTCCCGGGCACGCGAGCCGCCACAACCGCGTGTACTGGGCGGGCGGGGACTACCTCGGCCTCGGCGCCGCCGCCCACGGTCATTGGCGGGCGGCGGACGAGCGCGCCGACGCGGTGGCCCGCCGTTGGTGGAACGTGCGCCCCACCGAGCGCTATGTCCGGCGGGTCGAAGCCGGTGCCGAGCCGGTCGGCGGAGGCGAGCTGCTCGACCGTGGCGCCCGGCGTGCGGAGCGCCTCATGCTCGGGCTGCGCACCCTCGAGGGTGTGGCCCGCCACGCGGTCGAGCCGCTCGACGCGGGTGCGGTCGGCGACCTCGTGCGCGCAGGGGTGCTCGCGACGTCGCCCGAGCGGCTGTGGCTCACCCCGACGGGTCGTCCGGTCGCCGACGCCGTCGCCGCGCGGCTGCTGTGAGGGGGCGCTCGCCGCGGCGCGCGCGGCCGGAGATTGAAGCCCTACCCTGTGAGTGGGACACTTGGTTAGCACTCGAGGGAAAGGACTGCTAGCGCGGGACCCGGGTGGTGGGTCCGCGCCGGGGCGGCGCGAGAGGAGGTGAGCCGGGCGATGCGGACGCTGGACGACCGCAAGGCCGAGATCCTGAAGGCGATCGTGCGTGGCTACGTCCGCGACGGCGAGCCGGTGGGCTCCAAGCGCATCGTCTCGGAGGCCGACCTCGGGGTGTCCGCCGCGACGGTGCGCAGCGACATGGCGTCGCTGGAGGAGGCCGGCTACATCACCCAGCCGCACACCTCGGCGGGGCGGGTGCCGACCGACAAGGGCTACCGCTTCTTCGTCGACACGTTCGGGGTGACCACGTCGCTGTCGGAGGAGCAGAAGACGGCCGTCGAGCGGCTGCTGGTCGGCTCCAGCGACCTCGAGGAGCTGCTGCGGCGGACGTCGACGGTGCTGTCGCGGCTCACGCGCTTCGCCGCGCTCGTCGTCGCCCCCCGCCTCGACCGCAGCCGGCTGCGTCACATCGAGCTCGTCCGGCTCGGGCCGCACAGCGTGCTCGCGGTGCTGATCGCCGACACCGGTCGCGTCGAGAAGCGCCTGCTCGACCTCGACGCGACGGTCGCCGACCACGACGTCCAGCGCGCCCGGCATGCGGTGAACGAGGCCGCGGCAGGGCTCATGCTCGCTGCTGCGCCGGACGTCATCGCCGGGGTGGCCGCCGGCGCCCCCGAGGAGCTGCGGTCGCTCGTCGAGGCCGTCGCCGGAGCCATCCGCAGCGGCCTGTCCCAACCCGACAGCGGCGACGAGGTGTTCCTCGGCGGCACCGCGAACATCGCCGCCGCCGGGTACTTCGACCGGCTCGAGCAGGTGAAGCAGGTCTACGAGACCCTCGAGGAGCAGGTCGTCGTGCTGCGGATGCTGCGCGATACCCTGAAGAGCGGTGATCCGGCGGTGCGCATCGGCACGGAGCTCCCGCTCGTCGAGCTCGCGGCCTGCTCCGTCGTCGCGGCGAGCTACGAGGCCGCCACCGGCTCGGGCGGTTCGCTCGGCGTGCTCGGGCCGACGCGCATGGACTACCCGAGAACGGTCGCCGCCGTCCAGGCAGTAGCCTCCTCCCTGGAGCGTGCCCTGGGCGAGCTGGTCGGCGACGACAGCGCCTGACCCCGACCCGGCACCGGTGCCCCCAACGACATGAGGACACAACGAACCGTGCGAGACCTCTACGAGATCCTCGGCGTCGGCCGCGACGCCGGCGACGACGAGATCAAGCGCGCCTACCGCCGCAAGGCACGTGAGCTGCACCCTGACGCGGGCGGAGACCCGGAGGCCTTCAAAGAGCTCACGGCCGCCTACGAGGTGCTGAAGAACCCTCAGGCGCGGGCGAACTACGACCGCTTCGGCGACCCGCGCGGCCCCGGCGGCATGGGCGGCGACCCGTTCGCGGACTTCGGGGACCTGTCCGACCTCATCAACGCGTTCTTCGGCGGTGGCTTCGAGGCTCGGGGCTCCCGCCGAACCTCCCCGCGCCAGTCAGGCCGCGATGCCATCGTCGACGTCGTGCTCACCCTCGAGGAGGCAGCCGCGGGCGTGCGCCGCGACGTGGACGTCGACCTCGCCCGCGGCTGCGACACTTGCGAGGGGTCCGGCGCCAAGCCCGGCACGACGCCGGTGACGTGCTCGACCTGCGGCGGCCGGGGCGCCGTCCAGCAGGTGACGCGCAGCATCTTCGGGCAGATGCTGACCTCCGGCACCTGCCCGGCGTGCCGGGGCAGCGGGCAGCAGATCGGTGAGCCGTGCCGGGACTGCCGCGGTGAGGGTCGGCGCCAGGTCAAGGAATCGGTCACCGTCGACGTCCCACCGGGGGTGGACGACGGCACCCGCCTGCGCGTGACGGGCCGCGGGGAGGCCGGACGCCGCGGTGGGCGCGCCGGCGACCTCTACGTCCGGGTGCGCGTGGCGCCCCACGAGGTGTTCCAGCGCGACGGCAGCGACCTGCACTGCGAGCTCGTCGTGCCGATGACCCAGGCGGCGCTCGGCGCCGAGCTCAAGGTCCCGACGCTGCACGGCGAGGAGGTCGTGAAGGTCAAGCCGGGCACCCAGACCGGGGACGTGCTCACGCTGCGCCGCCAGGGCATGCCCAAGCTCGGCGCGGACGCCGCCCGGGGAGACCTCCACATCCACTGCCGCGTCGAGACGCCGAGTCGCCTCGACGGTGAGCAGCAGGAGCTGCTGCGACGCCTCGCCGAGGTCCGCGGCGAGGACGCCAGCGGCCCTGGCCAGCAGAAGGGCTTCCTCGGCAAGCTGCGCGAGGTGTTCGGCACGTAATCACGTGCAGGATGAGCGCCGGGCTCAGTCGTCGTGGCCGGGCGGATCAGGTGGGGGGCCGTCGTCCTCGTCGTCGCCCCCGCCCTCGTCGTCGTCCTCGCTCTCGTCAGGGTCGTCGGGCTCGTCGGGTTCTTCGGGCTCTGCGGGCTCT
>SKPY01000130.1 GCA_007119305.1 Nitriliruptorales bacterium | reverse complement strand
CTGCTGGGCGTGGATGCGCAGCGCCCCGCCCGCGGCGGCGACGGCACCGTCCACCCAGGCGCAGCGGGGCAGCTGGTCCGCGAGCCGCCCGAGCAGCAGGTTCGTGCCGTCGCCGACGAGCCCGAGCGTCTCGCCGGCGAGCACGTTGAGGCCGGGCACCCGCGCCGCGTAGCGGGCGGGCGGCGCGGTGGCAGCGAGCGTGTCCGGGGAGAGGCCGATCCGGGTCATGCGCCGACGGTACGCGCCCGCTGCGCACCCCGACAACAGGACAAACCCTGCAAACAGACAAGCGTGCAGGAAGAACGCTGGAAACGTGTGGCCCCTCGGGGCCGGGACTGGGCTCAGACGGGCTCGACGTCGGCGAACTTGCGCTTGCCGCTCGTGCGGAAGTTCACGGTGCCGTCCACGAGGGCGAACAGCGTGTCGTCGCCGCCGCGACCGACGTTGTCGCCGGGGTGGATGCGGGTGCCACGCTGGCGCACGATGATCGAGCCGGCCGTCACCGCCTGGCCGCCGAAGCGCTTGACGCCGAGGAACTTGGGGTTGGAATCACGGCCGTTCTGGGTTGAGCCGCCACCCTTCTTGTGTGCCATCGCGTCGCTCCTTACGCCGTGATCTCGTCGACCCGGATGCGGGTGCGGGCCTGCCGGTGCCCCGCCTTGCGGCGGTACCCGGTCTTGTTCTTGTACTTGAACACCGTGATCTTGCGATCCCGCCGCTGGTCGATGACGCTCGCCTTCACGCTGGCCTTGCCGAGCGCGTCACGCCCCGCCGTGACGGCGCCGTCGTCACCGACGAGCAGCACGGGGCGCAGCTCGACGGTCCCGTCGTCGGACGGGTCGAGCTTCTCGACGTCGAGGGTGTCCCCGACCTCGACGCGGTACTGCTTGCCGCCCGTGGCGATCACGGCGTACATCGCTGGTCTCCTCGCGCTGAAGGATGGTTACGGGCGCCGCATGACGGGCGCACAAAGATGGCGCGGACGCCCGCGCCGACCTCCGAGTGTAGGCTCGGCCGCATGTCGTGTCAACGCGTGCGGCGCCCGGGGCAGCGCGCTTCCAGGTGAAGGTGCGCCTCACGGATCAGGCGCTCGTGGCCGTGACCGCGGCCCGAGGTGCAGCGGGGGCCCAGCGCGCCACCGTGGTCCACCTGCTCGTGGGTCTCGCCACCGAGTCCGACGGGGTGGCGGCCAGGGCGCTCCGCCGCCAGGACGCCGCTGTCGCGTGCCTGTTCGGGCTCGCGGCCTCGGCGTCTCCCCGCCTGCCCTGCTTGGAAACCGCGGTGGGGTGGGCCGCGGGCGCGGTCAGCGGCAGGCCGCTGTGGACGAGCGACCTGCTCCTGGCTGCCTTGGAGGTCGGCGGCGCCGACCTCGCGGACCTGCTCGAGCGCTGCGCCGTCGACCCCCTCGATCTCGCCGTCGCGCGGCCGGACGCGCTCGCGCCCTGGGCGGTCGTCGCGCAGGGCGCCGACGCCCTCACCGAGACCTTCGGCCACGATCCCCGGGACACGACCGCCACGCCCCCCGCGGCGCGCGCCATCGCGCGTGCGCGCGCACTCGGCGGCAGCGCGGTCGCGCTGCTCGTCGCCCTCGCCGTGGAGCAGCCGCTCGCCCGCGACGCGATTCCGCTCGACCCCGACGAGCTCGCGCAGCGGCTGTACGATGAGCGCCACTCGAGCGCGGCGACCCTCGTGCGCGCTCGCCCCGACGAGGCCGACCACGGTGTCGATGCGGTGCTCCGCGCCGCGGCCCGCATCCGCACGCCCGACAGCCCTGTGGTGCCACTCGACCTGCTGCGCGCTGCGGCCCTCGCCGGAGGCACCCGACCCGCGGCGCTGCTCGCACCACCCGGGAGCTGCTCGTGACCATCACCTACCGCACGCCCGACAGCAGCGAGATCGCCGGGGTGATCGCCGCCGGCGAGCTGCCCTTCGGGGACGTGGCGCACCCCGAGGACGTCGCGTTCTACTCCGGGGTGGTGGAGCCCGAGCGCGTCATCGTCGCCGAGGAGGGTGGACGGATCGTCGGGGTCGGCGCGGCCCTGTCCTACGACCTCAGCGTCCCCGGCGGCGACGCAGTGCCACTGTGCGGGGTCGGCCTGGTCAGCGTGCTGCCCACCCACCGCCGGCGCGGTGTCGCCAGCGCGCTGCTGCGCCAGCAGCATGCCGACGCGGTTGCTCGCGGCGAACCCCTCGTCGGCCTCATGGCGTCCGAGTCGCGCATCTACGGACGCTTCGGCTACGGCATCGCGTCCCACCGCGCCGACTCCGAGATCGCGACGGCCCATGCGGCGCTGCGCACGCCGGTGGACGTGGCGGGACGCGTGCGCTTCGTCGAGCCGGGGGAGGCCGGCGACCTGACCGTCGCCTGCCTGAAGGCGCTGCGGGCCTCGACCCCGGGGATCCCCGGTGGCGCCGACGCCCGCCTCCGCGGCCGTCTGCAACGCGACCCCGAGCACTGGCGTGACGGAGCGGGGGCCCGCATGCTCGTCGCCTACGAGGATCGCGGGCTGCTCGCCTACCGCGTCAAGGCCGACTGGCAGCCCACCGGCCCGGCGCACACGCTGCTCGTCACCGACCTCTACGCGCTCGACGACGAAGCGCTCACCGGCCTGTGGGCCTACTGCCTCGACCTGGACCTCGTCGCCACGGTCCGGACGTGGTTCCGACCCGTGGACGAGCCGCTGGCTCACCTGCTCGTCGACCCGAGACGCCTGTCCACGACGGTGAGCGATGCCCTGTGGTTGCGCATCCTGGACGTGCCGACCGCGCTCGCCGGCCGCCGCTACGACGCGGACGGGACCTGGCTGCTGCACGTCGATGACGCCGCGGGGCTCGCCCAGGGGACCTACCGTCTCGAGGTGCGCAACGGGCGGGCCGAGGTGCGACCCGCGCCGGGCCGGCCTGACGTGACACTGCCGGTCGACAGCCTCGCTGCTGCCTACCTCGGTGGGACGCGGCTCAGCGGCCTCGCCCGGGCCGGCCGAGTCGACGAGCACACCCCCGGGTCGGTGCGCAGCCTCGACCGGGCGCTGGCGTGGGACCCGCTGCCGTGGACCCCCTTCGAGATCTGACCGTCTGCGCCGCCCCTACCTGAACGCCTCCTCGAGGATGCGCGCCCCCCGGCCCTCGCAGGTCTCACAGCGGGCCGTGAAGTTCTCGAACACCCCGTGACTCACGTTCTTGCGGGTCATCTGGACCAGCCCGAGCCGGGAGATGTCCATCACCCGTGACTTCGTCTTGTCACGGGCGAGCTCCCGCTTGAAGCGCTTGAGCACCTCGTCGCGGTTCGCCGGGACGAGCATGTCGACGAAGTCGATGACGATGATCCCGCCCATGTCACGCAGCCGGAGCTGGCGGGCGATCTCCTCGGCGGCCTCGAGGTTGTTGCGCAGCACGGTCTCCTCGAGGTTGTCCTGGCCCACGAACTTGCCGGTGTTGACGTCGATGACCCACATCGCCTCGGTCTTCTCGATGATCAGGTAACCGCCCGACTTCAGCCACACCTTCTTCTCAAGCGCACGGCGCACCTGCGTCGTGACCTCGTAGGCGTCGAACAGGCTGTCGTCCCCGTCGTAGACCGACACCTTGTCGACCATGTCGCGAGCGACGTCGCTGAGGTAGTCGCGGACCTGCTCGGCGAGCTCCGCGTCGTCGAGCACGAGGTCGGTGTACTCGGTGCCGAAGACGTCGCGGATCACCCGCATGACGAGGTTGGGCTCCTCGTAGACCGGCTCGAGCGGCTGCACGGTCTTGGCCTTCTCCTGCACGTGCGCCCAGATGCGGGTGAGGCGCGCCACGTCGGCCTCGAGCTGCTCGCGGGTGACGTCCTCCGCGGCGGTGCGGACGATGAGCCCGAAGCCCTCGGGCTTCAGCTCCTTCAGGAGCTTGCGGAGCCGCTCGCGCTCGTCGTCGGACAGCTTGCGGCTGATCCCCAGCATCCCGTCACCGGGGGCGAGGACGCAGTAGCGCCCGGCCACGGACAGGTGTTGGGTGAGGCGCGCGCCCTTCGTGCCCATCGGATCCTTCGTGACCTGCACCAGCACGGACTGGCCGGGCTTCAAGGTCTCCTCGATCCGCGGGAGCTCCCCGTCGAGGTCGGCCTCGTCGTAGTTGACCTCGCCTGCGTACAGGACGCCGTTGCGGCCCTTGCCGATGTCGATGAACGCCGCCTCCATGCCGGGCAGGACGTTCTGCACCCGGCCGAGGTAGATGTTGCCGACGTAGGACACATCGGCCTTGCGGGTCACGAAGTGCTCCACCAGCGTGCGCTGCTCGAGCACGGCGACCTGCGTGCGCTCCTCCCCGACCTGCACGAGCATGCGTCGCGGTGGGCTCTCCGCGATCGTCCGGCGGGTCTCCTCGCTGACGGTGCTGGCGGGCTTGCGCCCGCGCCTGGAGCGGCCCCGGCCCCGGCCGCGGCTGCGGGACTTGGACTGCAGGCGGGTCGGCTGGCCGTCCTCTGCCCTGTCCTGGCCAGCCTTGTCCTGGCCAGCCTTGTCCGCCTGGTCATGGCCAGCCTTGTCTGCCTTGTCCAGGCCGGCCTCGTCCGCTGTCGTGCTGGTCTGCTGCGTGCCGGCGGCCTTGCCGTCACCCTGCTCGTCCGTGCCCCCCGTCTGCTTGCGGCGGCCCCCGCTGTCCTTGCTGCGCCGCGCGCCTGGACGGCCGGTGTCGGCCTCCCGCACCTCGTCCGTGGCCTCCTTGGCCGTCGCAGCCGTGCCGGTCGGCTCGTCGGGGCGGGCCTCGGCGCCGGCCTCCGGCGTCGAGCGCTCAGGGGCTGCAGCGGACGCCGCGTCGTCGCCGTCGGTCGCCTCCGTCCTCGGG
>SKPY01000367.1 GCA_007119305.1 Nitriliruptorales bacterium | reverse complement strand
TGGGCTCGGGGGCGATGGCTTCCGCTGCGGTGTCCGGCGTGGCGGGCGGCGGCGGCTGGACGCGCCCGCGCGGCTCAGCGCGCTGGACGCTGTCGCGGGCCGATGCCTTGCCGGGCCGCACGAAGCCGGCGACATGGCCGATGGCGCCGGCGGCCCCACCCAGCACGCGGGCGGTACCCTCGAGCGCGGACGAGGTGACCCGGCGGGCGCCGGCGATGGCTGTACGTATGATCATGGCTGCTCCCGGTCGGTTCCGGGCCGCGCTCGGCCTCGTGCCTGTGCGCTACCCGCTGCCAAGGATCTCCGAAACCGCCTGCCGTTACACTGAGGCTGCCGGTCCAGCCCGTTCCCCAAGGACGACACCCCATGCCCGACGCCGACCACGCCGTCCCGAGCGGAGCGCGGGACGAGTGCGGGGTGTTCGCGGTGTACGCCCCGGGGGAGATCGCGGCCACGCTGTGCTACTACGGCCTGTACGCGCTCCAGCACCGCGGCCAGGAATCCGCGGGCATCGCGGTTTCCGACGGCAAGAACATCCTGGTCACCAAGGAGATGGGGCTCGTCAACCAGGTGTTCGGCGAGGCCCGGCTGGCGGGGCTGTCCGGCCATCTCGGCATCGGGCACGTGCGCTACTCCACCACGGGGTCGTCGACCTGGGACAACGCCCAGCCGGCGTTCAAGGTCAGGCCATCGGGCAGCGGGCTCGCCCTCGGCCACAACGGCAACCTCGTGAACACCGCCGACCTCGCACGCGGACACGGCCCCGAGGCGGACAAGTGCAGCACCGACTCCGAGCTCCTCGCCACCCTGTTCGCAGGCAGCGCGGACGCCCCCCTGGCCGACACCATCGTTGCGACCTGCGAGCAGGTGCGGGGGGCGTTCAGCCTCATCGTCATGGACGAGACGACCATCTACGCCGTCCGCGACCGCCATGGGGTGCGGCCACTCGTGATCGGGCGCCTGCCGCGCGGGGGCTACGTCGTCGCGAGCGAGACGGCCGCGCTCGACATCGTCGGCGCCCACCTCGTGCGCGAGGTCGCCCCAGGTGAGCTGGTGACGATCGACGAGGCCGGCCTGCGCAGCCGCATCTGGGCCGAGCCCGAACCGGCGTTCTGCGTCTTCGAGTACGTCTACCTCGCGCGGCCGGATCATCGCGCGCACGGCGTCGGGGACGGATCGCACGGCGGAGGGGGCTCGGGCAGCCTGACCACCGTGGCCGGGGCGCGCCGGCGGATGGGCCAGCTGCTCGCCGCCCAGGCGCCGGTCGAGGCCGACCTCGTGATCCCCGTACCCGACTCGGGGGTCCCCGCCGCCGCTGGCTACGCCGAGACGAGCGGCATCCCCTACGGGGAGGGGCTCGTCAAGAACCGCTACGTGGGGCGGACGTTCATCGACCCATCCCAGTCCCTGCGTGAGCTCGGCATCCGCCTGAAGCTCAACCCGCTGCGGGACGTCCTCGCAGGCCGGCGGCTCGTCGTCGTCGACGATTCGATCGTGCGCGGCAACACGAGCCGTCAGCTCGTGGCCATGCTGCGCGAGGCCGGCGCCGCCGCGGTGCACCTGCGGGTCACGAGCCCGCCCGTGCGCCACCCGTGCTTCTACGGGATCGACATGGCGACCCGGGCCGAGCTCGTCGCGAACGGCCTGTCGACGGAGCAGATCCGCGACTTCGTCGGCGCGGACTCCCTGGCCTACCTCGCCCTCGACGCCCTCATCGAGGCGGCGGGGCGGCCGAAGTCCAGCCTGTGCCGCGCGTGCTTCGACGGCGAGTACCCCATCCCGGTGCCCGGCGACCATGTCGCCAGCGGCAAGTCCGACCTCAGGCTGTTCTCCCTCGACGGGTGAGCGTGCAGATGCGAAGCGAGATCCGATGAGCGAGGAACGGGCGAGCTACCGCGCCGCAGGCGTGGACCTCGACGCGGCCGACGCCGCGATCGAGGCGATCCGCCCGCACGTGGAGCGCACCCGCCGCAAGGAGGTCCTTGACGACATCGGGGGCTTCGGCGGCCTGTTCCGCTTCGACACCCGGGGCTACCGCAGACCCGTGCTCGTCTCCGCGACGGACGGGGTCGGGACGAAGCTCGAGCTCGCGCGGCAGCTCGGCGAGCACCGCACGATCGGCGTCGACCTCGTCGCGATGGTCGTCGACGACCTCGTCGTCACCGGCGCCGAGCCGCTGTTCTTCCTCGACTACCTCGCGGTGGGCAAGCTCGACCCGGAGCACGTCGAGCAGATCGTGGCGGGGATCGCCGACGGCTGTGAGCAGGCCGGCTGCGCGCTCGTCGGCGGGGAGATCGCCGAGCATCCGGGCGTGCTGCCGCCCGGACGCTACGACGTCGCGGGCTTCGGGGTCGGGGTCGTCGAGGAGCGCAACCTGCTCGGCCCGCACCGCGTGCAGCCCGGCGACGCCATCATCGCCATGGGGGCCAGCGGGCTGCACGCCAACGGCTACTCCCTCGCGCGCAGCCTCATCGAGGACCGCGATCTCGGCGCCGACCACGGGCTGCTCGTGCAGACGCTGGGGGAGGCCCTGTTGCGTCCTACGCGCATCTACGCCCGCGACTGCCTCGCCCTCGCCCGCCGTGGCGTCGGCAGCGTGCGGGCGTTCTGCCACGTCACCGGCGGCGGCCTGCCCGGCAACCTGCCGCGCAGCCTGCCGGACGGCCTCGGGGCCGTGGTCGACACGCGCATGGGCGAGGTGCCGCGGCTGTTCCGGCTGCTCCAGGAGTGGGGCCCGGTCACCGACGAGGAGATGTGGCGGGTGTTCAACATGGGCATCGGGATGCTCGCGATCGTCGGCGACGGCGAGGCGGCCGTGGATCTTCTGCGGGCCCGGGAGGTCGATGCCTGGCTGTGCGGCGAGGTCACGACGCAGCCCGGGGTACGCCTCCTCGGGCTGGGCTGACGCGGCGCAACGTTGCTCAGGGCAGCCAGAAGCCGCGCAGGCGCCCGACCTCGCGGATGCGTCGCTCGGCCACCTGCTCGGACGCCCAAGCGGTCGAGGTGCCGGTCGCCGCGGCCTCTTCGAAGACCTCGTGCAGGCGCTCCCGGATCGTGGCGATGCGGTGGCGGGTCCGGCTCTCGCTGAACCCGCCCGGCTGGAGCTCGTCGGAGACCTGGATGAGCCCCCCGGCGTTGATGACGTAGTCGGGCGCGTAGAGGATGCCCGCGTCGGCGAGCGCGTCGCCGTGTTCGGGCTCTTCGAGCTGGTTGTTCGCGCCGCCCGCGACGATCGGGCAGGACAGCTCCGGGATGGTCGCGTCGTTCAACACCCCCCCGAGGGCGTTCGGGCTGAGCACGTCGGCGTCGACTGCGTGCACCTTGTCCGGCGTCACCACCTCGGCACCGGCGTGCTCGGCCGCCCAGGCGACCGCACGCTCGCTCACGTCGGCGACGGTGAGCTTCGCACCCTCGGCGTGCAGGTGGCCGACGAGGTTGCGCCCGACCTTGCCGACCCCTTGCACCGCGATGTGCTTGCCGCGCAGGTCGTCGCTGCCCCACACACGCTGGGCGCAGGCCTTGATGCCCTCGTACACGCCCAGCGCGGTCATGACCCCGGAGTCGCCGGAGCCCCCGTGCTCGGGGTCGGCGCCGGTCGCCCAGCGGGTCTCGCGCCTGACCACGGCCATGTCACGCGGGTAGGTGCCCACGTCGCAGGCGGTCACGTAGCGGCCGCTCAGGGCTTCGACGCAGCGCCCGTAGGCGCGGAGCAGTGCCTCGGTCTTGTCCGTCTCGGGGTCGCCGATGATGACCGCCTTGCCGCCCCCGAGGTCGAGGCCCGCGCAGGCGGCCTTGTGCGACATCGCGCGTGACAGGCGCAGGGCGTCGACGAGGGCGTCCTCCTCGTCGTCGTAGGGGTAGAAGCGGGTCCCGCCGAGGCCGGGCCCGAGCGCGGTCGAGTGGATCGCGATGATGCAGCGCAGCCCGCTTGGCGGGTCGTTGCCGAAGACGATCTGCTCATGGCCCTCGAGCAGACTGAAGGGTCCCTCCATGCCGTGCTCCTTCCTTCCGGGCTGCGGCGCAACCTCGGCTGCGCCAGCCCTCGCGTTGGGCCCGCGGGGGTCGCCCGCAGGCTGCTCGGCCGCGTCACGGTGTGCCGTGGACGTGCCGTGGACGGCGTCGACCCCGATCCTAACCGCCCGGCATGGCGCCGATGCCCGGAAGGTGGCATGCGCAGATCTAGTCCGAAAGATGGTCACCGGGTACTAGGGGAAAATGCCCCGTTGGGGCGTGTCCCTTTCCCGCGGTTCCGCCGTATCGTGGGGAGTGCACGGTTCATCGACCATCGACCGGTGCCTAGGGGCCGGGCGCCCGTGAGGCAAGGGACCATGACGGCGACGATGAGTGCGAATGCCGGTGAGCCCGGTGGCCAGGAGGAGCTCCTGACGCCATCGGAGGTGGCGAAGCTGTTCCGCGTAGACCCCAAGACCGTCACGCGCTGGGCCAAGGCGGGCAAGCTGTCGTCCATCCGGACCCTGGGCGGCCATCGGCGCTACCGCGCCGAGGAGGTGCGCCGCCTGCTCGAGGACGCCCGCACCGAGAAGGCCGAGTAAGGCGCCGCACCGGCCAAGCCGGCCAAGCATGGCGGCCCGCACGCGCGGGGCACCGCGTGCTGCGCGGGTATTACCATGGGTAAACCCGCTCGAGGAGGGCTGCCGTGGACTTCGCGTTGAGCGACCAGCACGTCGAGCTGCGCGCGTGGGCGCACGACTTCGCCGAGCGCGAGATCCGCCCGGTCGCAGCGCACTACGACGAGACCGAGGAGTTCCCCTGGCCCGTCGTGCGCACGGCCGCCGAGGTCGGGCTGTACTCGCTGGATCTGTTCCTGCAGCACCGCC
>SKPY01000278.1 GCA_007119305.1 Nitriliruptorales bacterium | reverse complement strand
GGTGCGGCCCGGCCCGGCCATCGCTAGCGCGCTCCCTGGCGGACCGCGTCGGGCGTCCGGCCGACGATCTCGGCGTAGGCGTCCGGGTCCGTGGCCCCCTCGGTGTTGAGGAGCAGCACCCGGGCGCCGGCGTCGAGCCCGAGCGCGGCCTTCGTCTCGGGCAGCTCGACCGCTGCGAGCAGCCCCGCGAGCCCGGCTGCGCCGGACTCCCCCGAGACGATCCCCTCGTCGGCGAGCAGGCGCATCGCCTCCCGCGCGCGGTCGTCGGGCACGGCGAGGTAGACCCCCACCGTGGCGCTGATCGACGGCCACGCCACGGACGAGGGGGTCCCGCAGTTCAGGCCCGCCATGATCGACTCATGGCCGGCGTCGATGCTCGTGAACGCCCCGCCCTCGGCCGAGGCCAGCAGGCACGCGGCGGTGACGGGCTCCACGGTGGCGAACGCCGGCATGGTGCCGCCCTCGCCGAGGTCCCGCAGGTAGTGGCGGACCGCCGCGCCCGTGAGCGCCCCCACCCCGGCCTGGACGAACACCGCGGTCGGCGGCGCGGGCAGCTGCTCGTCGGCCTCGTCGAAGATCGTGTCGTAGCCGTCCATGACCCACTCGGGCACCTGGGCGTCCTCGCCGCGCGCGACGTCGGCGACGAGGTCCCAGCCGTTCGCGGCGGCCTCCTCGGCCGCGCGGTCGACGGCGGCGTCGTAGTTGCCCTGGTGGACGATGACCTCCGCACCCTCCCCGGCGATGGCGTCGATGCGGGCCTGCGCCGTGCCCTCGGGCACGTAGACGACGGCGCGGAACCCGAGCAGCCGCGCGGCCCGGGCCACCCCCCGGCCGTGGTTGCCGTCGGTCGCCGTCGCGAGGGTGAGGGGGCCGAGCTCGGCGGCCGCCTCCTCGAGCTCGCGCATCCCCGTGCCCTCGACGGGCCGCCCGGCCCGTTCGAGCACCAGCCGGTGCACGGCCCAGGACCCGCCCAGGATCTTGAACGACGGCAGGTCAAGCCGCCACGACTCGTCCTTGATCCACACGCCACCGACGCCGAGGCGCTGCGCGAGAGCGTCGAGCGCGACCAGCGGGGTGACCTCGTAGCCCGGCATGCTGCGGTGCAGATCGCGCGGCCGCAGCTTGGGGGACGGGGCGAGGCTCGGGTCGGGGGCCGTGTCCCTGACGACCACCATGGTGCCGTCGCGTCCTGGCATCACGTTCTCCTTGCTCCTCGTGCTGGCGTGCGGCTGCGGTCACTGCAGGCCGACGATGCCCTGGGGGCGGACGGGCACGCGGTCGAGCGGGCGGCCGGTCGCCGCCCGGATGGCGGCAGCCACTGCCGGGGTCGCGGAGACCGTGGGCAGCTCCGCCATGCCCTTCGCGCCGTAAGGGCCCCACGGCGAGGGCTCCTCGACGAGCACCGCCTCGACCGGAGGCATGTCGAGCGAGGTGGGCAGCAGGTAGTCCATGAAGGTGGGGTTGCGCACGACCCCGCGGTCGAGCACGACCTCCTCCATGATCGCCTGGCCCATGCCCTGCGCGATGCCGCCCTCGATCTGGCCGTGCAGCTGCTGGGGGTTCAGCGCCTTGCCGACGTCCTGCGCGATCGCGATCTCGACCACCCGCAGCATCCCGAGGTCGACGTCGACGTCGACGACCGCGCGATGCGCGGCGACGCAGAAGTCCACGTGCAAGGCTCCCTGCCCGTTCTCGTCTGGCTCCTCGGTGGCCGGGTGCCGGTAGCGCACGTGGTGCTCGATCGCCGCCCCGGCGCACAGCTCCTCGAGCGAGGCGAGCAGCCGCCCGTCGCGCCACACGCCGGCCTCGTCGAGCTCGTCACCGCCCGCGCGCTCGAGCGCCTCGTCGCGCACCCGCCGCGCTGCCTCGAGCGCGGCGCCGCCGGCCATCTGCGTCTGCCGCGACGCCGACGTGGAGCCGGCCGACCCGATCCGGCCGGTGTGGTCGAAGGCCACCCGGACGTGTGTCATGTTGAGCGTGCTGCGCACGATCTGCTCGAGGATCGTGACGAGCCCCTGCCCGACCTCGATCGCCGCGGTGTGCACGACCGCGCCGTCAGGGGTGAGCTCGACACGGGCCTCGGCGTAGTCGTCGAACGCCTCGCTGAACTGCAGGTTCTTGAAGCCCACCGCGTAGCCGACGCCGCGCACCACACCCGAGCGCGGGGTGGTGAGCCCGGTGCCCCCGGGCAGCAGGCGGGGGTCGTCGCTGTCGTTGGGCTCGGGCAGCGGGATGGCGGCCAGCGAGCGGATGACCTCACGCGTTGGCAGCGGGTGCTCGATGAGCTGCCCGGTGGTGGCGAGGTGGCCGCCCTGCTCGAGCGCGTTGCGCAGGCGCAGCTCGAGCGGGTCCATGCCGAGCTGTGCGGCGAGGCGGTCCATCTGCGCTTCCGCGGCGAAGCAGGGCTGGTTCGCCCCGAAGCCGCGCATGGCGCCCGTGGGCGGGTCGTTCGTGCGCAGCACGTACCCGTCGACCTCGACATTGGGGCAGTCGTAGGCACCGACGGCGAAGTAGCTGCTGTTCGCGACGACCGCCGCCGACGTGAGCTCGTACGCGCCGCCGTCGAGGAGCAGGCGTGCGGTCACCCGCACGAGGTTGCCGTCGCGGTCCGCCTCGTGGCGGTAGCGCATCTGGCTGCGGTGCCGTTTGACGTGACCGGCGAAGCTCTCGCTGCGGTCGTAGACCATCTTGACGGGACGTCCGGTGCGCAGCGCGAGCATGCCGATGTGGGTCTGCAGCGACAGATCCTCACGCGCTCCGAACGCCCCCCCGATGCGGCACGGGTGCACGCGCACCGCCTCCGGCTGGAGGCCGAGGCAGGCGGACAGCTGGCGGTGGTCGACGTGGGTCCACTGGGTCGGCCCCCAGATGTCGACGCCACCGGCACCGTCGGGCAGGGCCAGGCCCGCCTCGTTGCCGAGCGGGGCGGGGTCTTGCATGCCCGTCTCGTACGTGCCCTCGACGACGACCTCGCCGCGGGCCTCGGGGTCGCCGCGCCGCACCCGGACGTGGCGGTACACCTCACCGCGCTCGAGGGCCTCCTCGAGGTCGGTCAGCGGCTCGAGCTCCTCCAGCTCGAGCGTGATCGCCGCGGCCGCGCGCCGTGCGGTCTCGGGGTCGTCGGCGGCGACGACCGCCA
Organism: Nitriliruptorales bacterium; assembly: GCA_007119305.1. Classification (GTDB taxonomy): domain Bacteria; phylum Actinomycetota; class Nitriliruptoria; order Euzebyales; family Egibacteraceae; genus SKPY01. The sequence goes on along the minus strand of SKPY01000278.1, from coordinate 13,010 downwards.
CAGCTTCGCCCCAGTGGCGGATCACGCCCTCGGCGAGCACCGGCTGATCGGTGACGTGCTGGCCCTGGTAGCGGTGGCCGGGGACGTCGTCGAACGTGAGCACCGCGTGGACGCCCCGCATGGCGAGCGCGGGCGTGACGTCGAGGCCCACGATGCGGGCGTGCGGCACGTACGCGCGGCGGGTCGCGCCCCACAGCATCCCGTCCGCGGACATGTCGCCGAGGAACTCGAACTCGCCGGTCGTCTTGGCGATCCCGTCGGGTCGGGCCGCCGACTCGCCGACCCCGCCCAGCAGGGTCGGCCGCCGGACGCCGAGATCGGTCATGCCTGCTCCTTCCGCAGCGCAGCGACCGCGCGCAGGACCGAGCCGTAGCCCGTGCAGCGGCACAGGTTGCCCGACAGTGCCTCGCGCAGGTCGTCGTCGGACGCGTCGGGGTGCCGTTCGAGCAGGTGCGCCACAGCGACCACGAGGCCCGGGGTGCAGTAGCCGCACTGGACCGCCCCGTGGTCCACGAACGCCTGCTGGACCGGGTGCGGCTGCTCGATGGTGCCGAGGCCCTCCGCGGTCGTGACGCGCGCGCCCTCGGCATCGGCGGCCATGACGAGGCAGGAGCACACGAGCTCGCCGTCGAGGACGACCGAGCAGGAACCGCACTCCCCCTGCAGGCAGGCGTCCTTGGCGCCGGGCAGGCCGAGGCGCTCGCGCAGGACCCACAGCAGGCTCTCCCAGCCCGCGATCTCGGCCGTGCGCGGCTGCCCGTTGACGGTGAGGGTGATGATCATCGGTGCAGGCACCTTTCCAGCGTGCGGCGGGCGAGCACCCCCGCGGCGTGGCGGCGGTACTCCGCCGTCGAGCGGTGATCCGTGATCGGCTGGACCTCCTTGGAGACGAGACGCTGGAACTCGTCGAGCAGCTGCGGGCTGGGCTCCGCCACGCCCGCGACCAGCGCCTCGGCCTCCCGGGCCCGCAGGACCGTCGGGCCGACCGCGCCCATGGCCACCCGCGTGGCGCCGTCGTCGTGACGCACCACGCAGCAGTTGACGGTGGCGATGACCATGGCCTGACGGACGCCGATCTTCGCGAACGCCTGCCGTGCCGGCACGGTGTCGGGCAGCTCCACCCCCAGCACGAGCTCGCCCGGGCGCAGCGCGGTGTGCCCGGGACCGAGCAGGAACTCGTCCCAGGGCAGCCGCCGGCGGCCCTCCGCGGACGCGAGCACCACCTGCGCGTCGAGCGCGGCGAGGAACGGCAGCGCGTCCCCGGCCGGGCTCGCGGTGCCGAGGTTGCCACCCAGGGTCCCGGCGGCGCGGATCTGGGGCGAGCCGACGGTGCGCGCGAGCTCGGCGAGCGCGGGCAGGCGCTCGCGCTCCATCCGCGCGTACGTGACCGTCGCCCCGATGAAGCCGTCCCGCCACTCGGCGAGCTCCCCCACGCGCCGCAACGCGATCACCGTCTCGGGCCGGCGGTGCTCGAGGTTGACCTCGACCATGAGGTCGGTCCCGCCAGCCAGCAGGCTCGCGTCGGGGTGGGCGGCGAGGGCGTCAAGCGCCCCGTCGAGGTCACGCGGTCGCAGGATCTGCATGGGACTCCGCTTCGGCTCGCAGCGGTGACGGTACGGGTCGGGCGGCGGCGGCGGGACGGCTACAAGTCCCGCTTCTACAGGACGTTCGACTCTGCCGCGGCACGGCCCGTGCCCTGAGACTGGTCGCCATGGCCTCTCGTTCGTCTTGACACCGCAGCCCGCGGCCGCGGTCGCTCTCACACCACCACAGGAGGATGCCATGCGGAGCTTCGCCGGGCGCAACATTTTGTCAACAAAGGGGTTCGAGCGGGCGGAGTTCGACCACGTCTTCGCCGTGGCGGACGAGCTCGAGCCGATCGCGCGCCGGCGCCGCAACACCGACCTGCTCGCCGAGAAGACGCTCGTCACGGCCTTCTACCAGCCGTCCACGCGGACCCGCCTCGCGCACGAGTCCGCCATGCACCGGCTCGGCGGGCGGGTGGTGGGCTTCTCCGACGCGAAGATGACCCGGGCGGGCGACTTCTACCAGGAGTCCATCAAGGACACGGTGAAGATGCTGGAGTACTACGGCGACGTGCTCGTCATGCGCCACTTCCAGCAGGGCGCGCCCCACGAGGCCGCCCGCTGGGCGAGCATCCCCGTCATCAACGCCGGTGACGGCTGGGGCGAGCATCCCACCCAGGTGCTGACCGACCTCTACACCGTCCAGCGGGAGCTCGGCACCATCGACGGGCTCACCTTCTGCTGCATCGGTGACATGCGGATGCGCACGATGCACTCCATGGCCTACGCGCTCACGCAGTACGACGCGGAGATGATCGCGATCGCGCCCCCCGAGATGGCGCTGACCGACGAGTTCAAGGCGGAGCTCGCCGAGCAGAGCTTCGTGATCCGTGAGGTCGACCACGTCGCCGACGCGATCGCCGAGGCGGACGTGATCTACATGGAGCCCGTCGTGCAGGCGGACTACACGGCGAGCCGCCAGGAGCGCGGCGACGACGTCGGCACCACCCCCGAGAACTACCGGGTGACGCGCGACGTGCTGCGCAAGGCCAAGCCCGAGGCCATCATCCTGCACTCGCTGCCGCGGATGGACGAGCTCCCCCCCGATGTCGATGCCACGCGGCACGCCCGCTACTGGCAAGAGGCCTACAACGGCGTCGTCATGCGCATGGCGCTGCTGGCGCTCGTGCTCGGCGCAATGGAGTGAAAGGAACCGCCATGCAGACGAAGCTTCGCGGCCGGGATCTCATCACCACCCAGGAGTGGTCGAAGGACGAGCTCGACACCGTGCTCGACATCGCCTTCGACCTGAAGCGCCGGCGGGCGCTCGGCGAGCCGCATGCCCTGCTGCGCGACAAGGTCCTCGCGATGCTGTTCTTCTTCTCGTCGACGCGCACCCGGGCGAGCTTCGAAGCCGGCATGGCGCAGCTCGGAGGCCACGCGCAGTTCATCGAGGCGGCGTCGACGCAGATCGCCCACGGCGACACCGCCAAGGAGATCGGCGAGATCCTCGGGCGCTACAACGACGGGCTGGCGATCCGCCACTGCGACTGGGGCGTCGGCAACGGCTACATCCGCGACGTCGCCGCCGCCTCGCGGATCCCCATCCTCAACATGCAGTGCGAGCAGTACCACCCGTTCCAGGCGCTCGCCGACCTCATGACGATCATCGAGCGCAAGGGCAACCCGCGCGGCCTCACCATCAACGTGAGCTGGGCGTACGCGCAGAGCTACCAGAAGCCGCTGTCGGTGCCGCAGAGCCTCATCCTGCTCATGACGCGGTTCGGGATGAACGTGCGGTTGACGCACCCGCCGGAGTTCACGCTGCAGCCGGAGATCCTCGCGCAGGCCGAGGAGAACGCGCGTGTGGCAGGGTCGGGGTTCGAGCTGTGCGAGGACTTCGACAAGGGCTTCCTCGATGCCGACGTCGTCTACCCCAAGAGCTGGGGCTGCATGCTCACGACCGCCGATCCCGAGGAGTCCGCGCGGATCGGCGCCGCATACGAGTCGTGGATCGCCGACGAGGGGCGCATGGCGCTCGCCCACCAGGACGCGATGTACCTGCACTGCCTGCCGGCGGACCGGGGCATCGAGGTCACCGACGGCGTCATCGACGGCCCCCGCAGCGCCGTCTTCGACGAGGCCGAGAACCGCCTGCACGTGCAGAAGGCGGTCATGGCCCTCACGCTGTGACAGGTTCACGCGCATGACCCGCAGACGCGCCGTCGTAGCCATCGGCGGCAACAGCCTCATCTCCGACCCCGCCCGCCAGAGCGTGCAGGACCAGTACGAAGCGGCAGCGGAGACCAACCGGCACATCGCGGCGCTCATCACCGCCGACTGGGACGTCGCGCTCGTGCACGGCAACGGGCCCCAGGTGGGCTTCATCCTGCGCCGCTCCGAGCTCGCACGTCACGAGCTCCACGAGGTCCCCCTGGACGTCTGCGTGGCCGACAGCCAGGGCGCGATCGGCTACCTGCTCCAGGCCAGCCTCGCGAACGAGCTGGCCCGGCGCGGCGTTACCCGGAGTGTCGTGACCGTCGTCACGCAGGTCGAGGTCAGTCGCGACGACCCGGCGTTCGCGAGCCCCACGAAGCCGATCGGCTCCTTCATGCAGGCCGACGAGGCCCGACGGCGTGCGGCGGAGGAGGGCTGGGTTGTCGCCAGCGACGCGAACCGCGGCTGGCGCCGGGTCGTCGCCTCGCCGTACCCGCGCCGCATCGTGGAGATCGACGCCATCCGCAGTCTCCTCGACGGCGGCTTCGTCGTCGTCAGCGCCGGCGGCGGCGGCATCCCGGTGGCGCCCGACGCCGCCGGCGGACCCGCGCTGCGTGGCGTGCCCGCGGTCATCGACAAGGATCTCGCCGCGGCCCTCCTGGCCCGGGAGCTGGGCGCCGACCTGCTCGTCATCTCGACGGGGGTCGAGAAGGTGGCGTTGCACTTCGGCACACCCGAGCAGGTGTGGCTCGACGAGGTCACCTTCGACGAGGCCAAGAGCTACCTCGCCGACGGGACGCACTTCGCTCCGGGCAGCATGGCCCCGAAGATCGAAGCGGTGCTCGACTTCCTCGCCGGCGGGGGTGAGCGGGCCATCATCACGAACCCGCACAACCTCAGCCGGGCCCTTGCGGGCGAGACCGGGACGCGGTTCCGTAGGTAGGCACGCACGAGCGAAAGGTCCACGATGCCGCTGACGCACATCACGGCCTACCACCGGCCGGGGGAGGTGGCCACGGCGTGGCAGCTGCTCCGCGACGGCGGCGACGCCGTGCGCGTCGTGTCAGGGGTGTCGGACCTCCCGGCCGCCTGCCCACCCCACGTGCACGAGCTCGTCGATCTCGCCGGGCTCGACCTGCACACGATCGCGGTGTCCGGCGACGGGGGTGTGCGCATCGGCGCGCTGGCCACGTTCACCGATCTGCTGGAGCACCCGAGCGTCGCCGCGCACGCCGGCGGCGTGCTGGCCGAGATGCTCCTGCAGGCCAGCTCCCTGCTGCACCGCAACGGCGCGACGATCGGGCGGCACGTCGCCCGCGGCGGGCTCTCGGACGTCAGCGCGGTGCTGCTCGCCCTCGACGCGCGGATCGCCTTCTACGACGGCGCCGAGCAGGAGCGCAGCCTGCACGACTACGACGTGGACGAGCGTGGGCCACGCATCGTGACCGCGGTCACCCTGCCGGCGCTGGCGCAGCCCTCCGCGGCCGCGTTCGTGCGCTTCTCGCGCGCGGCCACCGAGCGCGCGCTGGTGAACGGCTGCTGCCGGGCCGAGCTCGACAGCGCCGGAGCGGTGGCAGCCGCACGCGTGGTGGTCAGCGACACCGGGGTGCGTGTGCGCCGCATACCCGACGCGGAGGGCGCGCTCGAGGGCTCGCCCCTTGCGCCCGGGACGATCGCCGCGGCGGCCGACGCCGCGCGCGCCGCTGCCAACCCGAGAAGCGACTGGGCCGCCAGCGCCGAGTATCGCCGGCATCTGGTCGGGGTCACGGTCGAGCGGTGCCTCGCCGCGGTGGCGGAGCGCCTGGACGGAGGTGCAGCGTGAGGATCGGCTTCAAGCTCAACGGCCAGGCCCAGGACGTCGACGTCCATCCCGGCGAGTCGCTGCTCGAGCTGCTGCGCCGCAGCGGTGCGGTGTCGGTGAAGAACGGCTGCAGCAACGGGGACTGCGGCTCGTGCGCGGTCCTCCTCGACGGCAGAGCGGTCACCTCGTGCCTGCTGTTCGCCGGCCAGGTCGACGGTCACGAGCTGATGACCACCGAGGGTCTCGCCACCACCGAGGGCTTGCATCCCCTCCAGCAGGGGTTGCTCGAGACCGGCGGGGTCCAGTGCGGGTTCTGCACCCCGGGCATCCTCATGACCGCCGTCGACCTGTTCAGCCGCGCAGCGGACCCCACCGACGAGGACATCAGGCACGCGCTCGCCGGCAACCTCTGTCGCTGCACGGGCTACGTGAAGATCGTCGAGGGCGTGCAGGCCGCGGCGGCGCTGCTCCGCACGCCAGCCGAGCCCCTGGAGGCAGACGATGTCTGAGAAGCTCAAGGTCGTCGGTCACAACGAGCGGCGGGTCGACGGCACCGCGCTCGTCAAGGGCAAGCCCGTGTTCGTCGCGGACGCCCCGCCGCGCGCCGGCATGCTGCACCTCGCGCTGCTCACGAGCCCGCATGCGCACGCACGCATCCGCGCGCTCGACACGTCGAAGGCCGAGGCGCTGGACGGCGTTGCGCTCGTCCTCGACCACCGCAACACCCCGACGAAGCGCTACACGACCGCCGGCCAGGGCTACCCCGAGCCCTCGCCGTACGACGCGCGCATGTTCGACACGAAGGTGCGCTTCGTCGGCGACCGGGTGGCCGCGGTCGCCGCGGACTCCGTCGAGTCCGCCCGTGCGGCCCTGGAGCTGATCGAGGTCGACTACGAGGTGCTCGACCCCGTGCTGTCGATCGACGACGCGCTCGCCGACGGCGCGCCCGTCGTGCACGACGAGCCGGGCCTCGACGCCTGGGACCCCGCCCACAACGTCGCCGCCTACGTCGAGGCCGCGGCCGGTGACGTCGAGCGCGGGCTCGCCGCCGCCGACGTCACCGTCGACGTCACCGTCGAGACCCACTACGGCCAGCACGCCCCGATCGAGCCCCACGTGGCCACGAGCTACCTCGACGACCACGACCGCATGGTGCTGTACACCTCGACGCAGGTGCCGTTCCACGCGCGGCGGATCATCGCCTACCTCCTCGAGCTGCCGGTGCACCGCATCCGCGTGATCAAGCCGCGCATCGGCGGGGGCTTCGGCGTGAAGCAGGAGATCCTCATCGAGGACCTCGTCGCGCTCACCACCCTGCGCACCGGCCGCCCGGCCACGCTCGAGTACACGCGCGAGCAGGAGTTCGTCTCCGCTCGCACCCGCCACCCGATGCGGGTCCGCGTGCGCCTCGGCGCGTCCACCGACGGCACGCTGCAGGCGGTCGACATGGACGTGCTGTCGAACACCGGCGCGTACGGCACCCACAGCCTCACCGTGCTGTCCAACGTCGGCTCGAAGACCCTGCCGCTGTACAACACCGCGCCCGACGTGCGCTTCATCGGCCGGGCGCTGTACACCAACCTGCCGGTCGGCGGCGCCTACCGCGGCTACGGCGCGACCCAGGGCCAGTACGGCATGGAGGTCGCGATCGATCAGCTCGCCGCGAAGCTCGGGATCGACGCGCTCGAGCTGCGGGAGCGCAACCACATCAAGGAGGGCGGCACGTCGCCGATCTTCGCCGAGCTCGGTGAGGGCCGCGAGGGCGTCGAGCAGACGATCACCTCGTGCGCCCTGCCCGAGTGCATCCGCGTCGGCGCCGAGCGCATCGGCTGGGCGGAGAAGCGGGCAGCCCGCAGGCGCGAGGGCTCCTGGGTGCACGGCGTCGGCATGTCGATCCACATGCAGGGCTCGGGCATCCCGATGATCGACATGGGGGCGGCGAGCATCAAGCTCAACGACGACGGCTCGTTCAACCTCGCCGTCGGCGCCACCGACCTCGGCACCGGCTCCGACACCGTGCTGGGTCAGATCGCGGCCGAGGTGCTCGGCGTCCCGCTCGACAAGGTGCTCGTCACCTCATCGGACACCGACCTGACGCCGTTCGACGTCGGCGCGTACGCGTCGTCGACGACCTACGTGACCGGCACCGCGGTGAAGCGGGCCGCGCTCGATGTGCGCATGCAGCTGGTGGCGGTGGCCGCCGACGTGCTCAAGGTCGACCCCGGTGAGCTCGAGGTCGCCGACCAGCGTGTCGCCACCGCCGGCGGGGAGTCGGTGTCGCTGGAGAAGATCGCCCTGCGTGCGCTCTACGGCATGAACCAGCACCAGATCGCCGCCACCGCGTCCGCCGTGCTCGACACCTCCCCGCCCCCGTTCATCGCCAGCTTCGCGGAGGTGGCCGTCGACCTCGACACCGGCCGGATCCGCCTGCTCGACTACGTCGTCGCTGCCGACTGCGGCACGGCCATCAACCCTGACCTCGCCGAGGGCCAGGTCGAGGGCGCGGTCGCGAACGGGATCGGCTACGCCCTCATGGAGGACCTCGCGATCGACGACCGGGGCCGGGCCCGGGCCACGAGCTTCTCCCGCTACCGGATCCCGGGCACGTTGGATCTTCCGCACATCGACGTCGTGCTCGTCGACTCCTATGAGCCGACCGGGCCGATGGGGGCGAAGTCGATCGCCGAGATCGGCATCAACGCGCCCCTGCCGACCATCGCGAACGCCGTCCACGACGCGACGGGTGTGTGGCTGACGGAAAGCCCCTTCACGGCCGAGCGGGTGTGGGAGGGGCTCCGCGACAGCAGCTGACGACAGCCTGACGACACGGGTCCGACCGGGCAGAGGCAAGGAGTGCGACATGGCGGAGGAGCGCAGCGGGCAGCGGGCGGAGGAGGCACAGCGGACATCGGCGGTGGACCGCTACTTCGGGCTGTCGGAGAACAAGACGACGTACCGGGTCGAGGGCATCGCCGGGCTGACCACCTTCCTCGCGATGGCCTACATCATCTTCGTCAACCCAGCCATCCTCGGCGAGACGGGGATGGACATGGACGCGATCTTCGTCGCGACGTGCCTCGCGGCCGCGACCGGCACGCTGGTCATGGGCCTGTGGGCGCGCTACCCGATCGCGCAGGCGCCCGGGATGGGGCTGAACGCCTTCTTCGCGTTCACGGTCGTCATCGGCATGGGCATCCCGTGGCAGACCGCCCTGGCCGGGACGCTCGTGTCGGGCTTCTTGTTCTTCCTGCTCGTGCTCACCGGGGTCCGCGAGGCGATCGTCAACGCGATCCCGCTGCAGCTGAAGCTCGCGGTCGGGGCCGGCATCGGCATCTTCATCGCGTTCATCGGCCTCGACAACGCCGGCATCGTGGCGGCGGACCCGGACACGATCGTCACCCTCGGCGAGCTGACCGCGCCCCCGACCCTGCTCGCGATCTTCGGACTCATCGTCACGATCGCCCTGCTGCTGCGTGGCCTGCGCGGCGCGGTGTTCTACGGGATCGTCGTCACCGCGATCGCCGGGGTCGTGACCGGCCTCGTCCCGACGCCGGCGGCCATCATCTCCCCCGTGCCGAGCCTCGCGCCGACGTTCGGGCAGGCGTTCATCAACCTGCCCGAGCTGCTCACGGCACAGATGGCGATCGTCGTGTTCACGATGCTGTTCGTGGACCTGTTCGACACCACCGGCACGCTCATCGCCGTCGCCAACCAGGCCGGCTTCCTCACCGCTGATGGCCGCCTCCCACGCGCCAACCGGGCGCTGCTGTCCGACTCGATCGCGACGATGGCAGGCGCCAGCATGGGGACCTCGACGACCACGTCCTACATCGAGTCGGCCGCCGGTGTCGGCGCCGGGGGCCGCACGGGCCTCACCTCGGTCGTGACCGCCGCGCTGTTCCTGCTCGCGCTCGCGTTCTCGCCGTTGCTCGCGGTCGTGACCGCCGAGGTGACGGCCCCGGCTCTCATCATCGTGGGGGTCATGATGGCGCGGGGCCTGGGAGGCATCGAGTGGGAGAAGCTGGAGTACGCGATCCCCGCCTTCGTGACCGTGGTCACGATGTCGCTCACGTTCTCCATCGCCAACGGGATCGCCCTCGGGCTGTTCCTCTTCCCGCTCGCGATGGTCTTCAAGGGACGCTGGCGGGAGGTCCACCCCGTCATGTACAGCCTGTTCGTGATCTTCGCGATCTACTTCATCTGGCTGGTCGAGTAGGGCAGAGCACGCCCCGCACGGGCCGCACCCGTGGCGGGTGTGGGCGCGGCCGCCTGGGGGTATCACGCGCATGGGTGGCCTCGGGCCGCGGGGGCCCGACGACGAACGAGGTGAGCTGCGCGTGAGCCTACGAGACCGGTTGGACCGGAGCGCGGGCAACCACGTCTGCTGTCTCGCGCAGGCGGACGACGAGCCCTTCTTCGACGCCTACATCCACCGCGGGCTGGCCAAGGGTCAGCAGGTGCTGTGCGTGACCGACGAGCAGGGCGCGGTCGGACGCTACGTGCGCGCGCGGCGCCACGGGCACGACGGGACCGTGCTCGCGGCCCGCCCGGCGAGCGCCCTGTACCTCGCTGGCGGCACGTTCGACGCCGACGCGATGCTCGACCGCTATGCCGCGGCGGTGGAGGCCAGCCTGCGCGCCGGCTACACGGGCCTGCGCGTGCTCGCCGACACGACGTGGCTGCTGCGCCACCCCAACTACTACGACGCGTTCCTCGACTACGAGGAGCGGGTCAACCACCTGTTCACCGACGAGCGTTTCGCTGCCGTGTGCAGCTACGACGCACGGCTGGTGCCCGAGGACTGGACACAGGCGCTGCTCGAGCGCCATCCCCTGCGCGCTCAGGGGTCCGACCCCGCGGCGTTGGCTGCCGGCTTGGGGCATGCCACCGTGACCGAGGACGAGCGGGTCGCCCTCCGCGGTGAGTTCGACATCAGCAACGCCGCCGCGCTGCGCCCGCTCATCGCCGAGTACACGACGGGGGACGGCGACGTGCACGTGGACGCAGGCGAGCTGGCGTTCATCGACGTCGCCGGCGTCCGGGAGCTCGTGCGGATCGCGCAGGGCCTCGGCGCCGGCCGTCGTCTCGTCGTCCGCAACGCACCCGCGTCCCTGCGGCTGGTGGTCGACACAGCCGGCTGGGGCCGGTTGGCGCAGCTCGTGCTCGCAGACGCAGGGACGGCCGCGGCATGACGATCGCCGCCCCCTTGCGCCACGACGCCCTGCTCTACAGCAGCGAGCAGGAGTTCCTCGACCAGGCGCTGCCCTTCGTGCGGGATGGGCTCGCCAACGCCGAACCCGTCCTCGTGGTGAGCACCGAGGCCAACCTCGCGACGCTCGAACAAGCGCTGGGCGACGAGTCGGACGCCGTGACGTACGTCCCTGCCGGCGGGTGGTACTGCCACCCCGCGCACACCATCGCCCGCTACCGGCGCGCCCTCGACGAGCGCCTTGACGAGGGTGCAGCCCGCGTGCGCGTCATCGGCGAGGTCCAGTTCGGCGAGGCGGAGCCGGAGCAGCGCGACTGGGTGCGCTACGAGGCCGCGTTGAACCGCGCCTTCGCCTCCGCGCCCGTCTGGATCCTGTGCCCCTACGACCTGCGGGCGCTCCCGGCCCCGGTGAGCCGCAGTGCCGTGGAGACCCACCCCCACGTGCTCCGCGGCGGGCAGCGCAGCCCGAACGCCGCGTACACCGCGCCCGAGCACGTCGCGCAGCGGCTCGGGACAGCGCCGTCGCTGGGGCGCGACGAGGCACCGGCCGCGGCGTTCGACGTCGCTGGCACGGTCGCGCCCGTGCGCGCGGGTCTCCGAGCGCTCGCCGCCAAGGTCGGGATGAGCAGGGAGCGGACCGAGGAGCTGACCGTGGCGGTGAACGAAGCCGTCACGAACGCGCTGCTCCACGGCCGGCCCCCCGTGCGCGTGGAGCTCTTCACCGCTGACACGACCCTGGAGTGCGCGGTCACCGACGCGGGCGCCACAGGACCCGACCCGCTCGCCGGGTTCACTCCCCCGCCGGCGGCCGACGAGCCCCAGGGCGGGATGGGGCTGTGGCTCGCCCGGCAGCTCTGCGAGCGCGTCGAGCTCCTGCAGACCGGCGCAGGCACCGCGGTTCTGCTCACCGTCCGTCTGCGCTGACGCCGGCGGCCCCGCGCGGGCGGTCGCGTGCAGCCCCGGCTCCCCTATCAGCCTGCTCTGGGCCGCAGGCGCAGCCGGCGGATCGCCCGGTCGGTGACCGCGACGACCTCGATCTCCACGTCGTCGACGACGAGGACCTCACCCGGCTCGGGCAGGCGGCCGAGCCGGTCGAGCACGACGCCGGCGACGCTCGTGTAGCTGCCCGGCGGCAGGCGCAACCCGATCGCGGGCAGCTCGTGCACCGGGAACGCCCCGGCCACGGAGATGCTCCCGTCCGCGTGGTGGGAGACGTCCGTGTCGTGTTCGACCTCGTCGCGGATCTCCCCCACGAGCTCCTCGAGGAGATCCTCGATCGTCACGATCCCCTCCACCCCGCCGTGCTCGCTGACGACGGGAACCAGCTGCTGGCGCTCCGCCTGCATGCGTCGCAGCGCGTCGAGAGCCCCGACCGTCTCGGGCAGGAGCAGGGCGGGTCTCGCATGCTCGCCCGCAGTGCCCTCGCCGGCGACGAGGTCGCGCAGATGCACGATGCCGACGACGTCGTCGAGATCGCCCTCGTAGACCGGAGCCCGCGAGTGGCCCGTGCTGAGCAGCCGGTCACGCGCCTGTGGTGCAGCCGTGTCGGCCGGGAACGCGACGACCTCGGTCCGTGGCACGAGGACCTGGCGGAGCGAGCGGTCGGCGAACTCGAAGGCGCCGTCGATGATGGCGCGCTCCTCGTCGCCGAGCCCGGGCTGTGTCGCCACCATGTCGCGGAGCTCGTCCTCGGAGATCTCCTGCCGCTGCCGGGCGGGATCACCGCCGAACAGGCGCACCACCCCGTCGGTGGCCTTGCCGAGCAGCCACACCACCGGTCGTGACAGCGCGGCGAGCGCGGCGATGGGCCGCGCGACGAGCAGCGCCCACCGCTCGGGCCGCTGCATGGCCAGCCGTTTCGGTGCGAGCTCCCCCACGACGAGCGTCACGAACGTGAGCGCGACGACCACGACCACGACCGCCGTCGGGCGCGCCGCCGCCCCGAGGGGGGCGAGCACGTCGACGAGTGGCTCCGCGAGGGTGACCGCTGCGGTCGCCGACGCGAGGAAGCCCGCCAGCGTCATCGCGATCTGGATGGTGGACAGGAAGCGGTTGGGATCGCGGCCGAGTGCCGCGAGCGTGCGCCCGGGGCGACCCTGCTCGGCGAGGCGTACCAGCTGGCTGTCACGCAAGGTGATCAGCGCGATCTCGCTGCCGGCGAACGCCGCGTTCACGAGCACGAGGCCCGCCACCAGCAGCATCTGCGGCCACAACGTGTCCACGAACAGCCTCCTCGCTCCGCAGCCCCCTGCGCTGC